>CAKOQV010000028.1 GCA_934101345.1 uncultured Bacilli bacterium | reverse complement strand
TAAATCTTTAATACAAGAATAATATTTAATATTTTTCTCATTTAATAATTTAATAAGATCACTTTCAAGATTATTATGCGCTCCGCAATTAAGAATCACTCTATTAACCCTATAATCTTCTATCAGAACAAAAGAACCACCAATATGATCATTATCACCATGAGTAATTATTAAATAATCTAGTTTACTTATACCCATACTTTTTAAATAAGTAATAATATTATCTATTTCATATCCAGTACCAGCATCTATTAAAATATTTTTTCTTCTAAAAGGAGTACTAATTAATATAGAATCAGCTTCCCCAACATCAAACATAACCATATTAAAATTATTATTACATAAAGGTATTATCTTATGAAATATAATTAATATTAACAAAAGATAATAATATTTTTTCTTACTTAAAATCAATATAATTATTAAATAATATACCATTATTAAAATAATATTAGGCTTTGATAATATTACTTTAAATAAATCAATATTTGAAGTATATAAAGATATCTTTTCTAATATACCAGTAATAGAGAATAAAATTTCATCAAATATAGGAAATATTAATGTTAATATAGCTAAAGGTAATAATATCAAACTCACTATAGGTACTATTACAATATTTAATAATATACTAAGAAAATTTATTTCATAACTAGTATATATATTTATTGGAAGTGATACCAAAAAAGCTACTATAGTTATATAAAGTGTTCTTGATAACTTATTATTTGTTTTATATTTATCCTTATATAATATTAAAAAGAAACTTATAATATAAGAGTAAATATAACCTATATCATATATTATAAATGGATTAATTATTATTGATACAACCAAAGTAAACAATACTATATCAATTTTCTTTATATTTAATTTTAGAATAAAATTTATACTCAAAAGTATATGCATTATCGTGCATCTAAGAAGTGATGAAGTATTACATAATAATAAATATAATATTAAAAATAAATCTATAATAATATATTTTAATCTTTTATTATAAGTTATTCTATCCAAATAAAAATATATTATTGAAGTTATAAAGTTAACATGAAAACCAGAAACAGAAAATAAATGAGATATACCATTTACTTGATAGCTAGATTTTATTTCTTTATCAAGTTTATTATCTCCAAATAATAATGCTTTTATATATCCAGAAGATTTTAAATGATTTATTCTATTATACAAAAGATTTTTTATTGTATATATATAATTATTATTATTTTCAATTTTATCTATTTTAGAAGCCTCAACTATATAATATATTCTCTTATTATATAGATATTCTTTATAATTAAAATTATTAAATATTTTATTAGTACTAGGTACATTTAATACTCCAACTATCTTAACTTTATCTCCATAAGATAATTTATTAAACTTTTGATTATTATATTTATATATTACTATTACTCTTTCCTTTGACTTAAGACTTATTTTAATTTTATTATCCTTTACTACATAATCCTCTACTATACCAGTAAATTCCGTATCATTTAGATCAAATACTGATTTAAAATGATAACACTTAGTATATAAAATAGTTATTATTAATGATAATATAGTAAGTATTTTAAATAAATATCTAGACCGTAATATCATCTTTAATCTTTTCAAATAAAGACTCTCCTATTCCATCCACATTTAATATTTCTTCTTTAGTTTTAAATTTACCAACTTCATTACGATACTTAATAATAGCCTCAGCTTTCACATCACCAATTCCTGTCAAAGTAGTTAATTCCTCGATACTAGCAGTATTTATATTTATTAAATTATTATCATCACTATCTTCACCTATACAAGCATCATTTACAATATAAGGACAATTACAAATACATACTTCTTGTTTAAATTTTTCTAATACTTCTTCTGTACTATATACTATTATTGTCATTTCATCACTAACTATTTTAGCCAAATTAATATTACTAGTATCTGCGCCTTCTTTAAGTCCACCTGCAAGAGCAATAACATCATTTATTCTCGAATCACTGTCAACTTCATATACTCCTGGATTATTAACCATTCCTTTAATATCAACAGTTATTTTCTTAATAGAGGTATTTTCTTCTTCTTTTGTATCTTCTTCTTTTGTATCTTCCTTAAATATCTCCACTACTTCTTCTTTATCATTTTGATTGTTTTTATATATAATAAAAATGACACTTCCTAATATAACTGATATCATAATTAAAATTAATAATGTTCTTTTCAAATTACCTCCTTCTCTTTTCTATCTTATATATAACTCTATATTATAATGATATTTATATAGTTAGTCAATGATTTTAAAGTTATTTATTCACTAAAAGCCTATAGTCTTTTAGTGTTAGATTAAGCCTGTAGTCTTAATCTAATATCTATCATATATAAGCAAATATTAGAAAAAGATATTTATCTTAATATATTGTAGTTTGCTAAATATATTTTTATATAGTATAATGTTGTTGGTGAGATTATGCTTAGTATCAAATCAAGTGATAAATATGAACTTATAATTAAAAATTCTAAATTTATATCTTTAATATTTAGAGTATATTCTAAGAAAGAAGTTAATAATATTTTAGATAATATAAAAAAAGAATATCCTAATGCTACTCATTATTGTTATGGATATGTTATAGATAGTGATATTAGAGCTAATGATGATAATGAACCTTCAGGTACTGCCGGATACCCCATTTTAAATCAAATTACTAGTAATAATTTAAATTATACTTTGATTGTGGTGGTTAGATATTTTGGAGGAATTAAACTAGGAGTTGGGCCTCTTACTAGAACCTATGCTAAAGTATCTAGAGAAGTTATTAGAGATAACAATATCATAGAATTAGAAAAAGGTTATGATATAAATATTGTATTTAATTATAATGATATTAAAGATATTGATTACATACTTAGTAATTCAAAAATTATAACTAAAATATTTGATAAAAATATTATTTACAATGTTTATGTTAATAAAAATATCTTAGATAAACTTTCTAAATATTATATAACAATAAATAAAGAAATATATATAGAAAAAAACTATTATACAAAATAAATTCCCAATTGTTCTTATAAACAGTTGGGAATTTTAATTAATATTTTTATTTATCTTTTACTATTTTCTTTCTATATAAAACTATTGTTACTGATATAGATAAAATTAGTATTAAAGATATACCAATAATCAAAGCATCACCAGTTTTACTATTATTAGTTATATCATCATTAGTTTTATCCTTATTCGTTATATCATTATTATTCTTACTATCAGAAGGTTTATTTTCTTCATTCATTCTATTAATATTAAAAGTATATATTCTTTCACCATCATTTTCTGCTTTAACAATAATCTGTAAAGTATTATTTCCTATATTTATATTTTCAACATTAGAATTTTTATCAATAACTTTATCATTAAATTTTATTGAATAAGTACTTTTATCAGAAACTTTAATGCTATCTAAATTAATACATAAAGTGTTATCTTCTTTATTACATATTCCTAATTTATTAACATTATTTTCTAAAATAATATCATAATCAGTTTTATCCTTATCAAATTTTAAATCATAATTATTAAACTCAAAACCAGTTAAATAATTTTCTTTACTTCTACTATCAGGTCTTACAATATTTAATGAGTATATTTTTATATCTCCTGACTCACTAGTTACTTGTATACTAAAGTTATTACCACCATATTTTAAATTCTTAGTACCAATATCTCCAGTAACAGTAGCATTACTATCTTTAGCAGTAGCTTTAATAGTAACACTAGTTTCTTTTGTTTCTAATTGATAATTAGTATTATTTTCATTAAAGTTAAAAGATATATTACTAATAGTTAAACTTTTTAATAAATTGTCTTTACTAGGTATTCTTATTTTAGAACTACTATCACTTACTTTAAAAGTATTTTCTTCAGCATTATTACTTTTATCATTTTGAAAAGTAATATCTTTTAGTGTTATAGTTTCATTTGTATTAGATATATTACTTTTTGCAGTAATTATCATAGTACCTATATCAAAATCATTATTTAAATAGTTTTCAGAATATACATCTAACTTATTATTTTCAATACTTCCCTCATCCCATGAATTATTCTTAGTAAAAGAAGTAAATACTAGATTATCACTTAAATTAAGTGAAGCAGAAACACCTATTATTTCACTATCAGTATTACCTTTTATAGTACAAGTTACACTATCACCAGCGTTTACTTTTTCTTTATTACAAGTTATTTTAATACTTCCAGTAGCGGCTTTAATATTACATGGAACTAACACTATTAATAGTAATACTATTATTGAAAATCTTTTTTTCATTATTCCACCTCCAATGTTTCATTTTTACCTTTAATATATCTATATAGTCTTGCTACATCATTAACCTTTATAATATTATCACTCAATATATCACCAGCGGCCATCTGATAATCTTCAAATTCAGCTTTTCCTTTTAAATAACGATATAATTGACCAACATCACCAACATTAACAATACCATCACCAATAATTTTTCCAGAAGAAGATTTATTACCGCTGACATCACCTAAAACAGAGATAATATATTGTATAGTACTCTTAGATAATGTAATCTCTAATATATCACCAGTTTTCACTTTATCAGTATCAGTTAATACACTATTATCTTCACCATTTTTTATAGTAATATTACCAGAAGTAAATATTTTACTCTTTAATTCACCATAAGTTGTATTTACTTTTAGTCTTTTAATCATTTTCTGACTACTATTATTATCAACAATCAAATCATCAGCAAAACTAATATCATCATTTATAGTCCATTGTGCATATAAATCAATTGTTTTCTTTGTACCATTAGTAGAAGAATAATAACATATATGATTTTTACTGCTATCACTATTATTAATTACCTCATTATCAGTATAACTAATACCACTTCCATCAGCTTTAGTATTCCATCCATTAAAAGTATAACCAGTTCTACTAAATCCATTAGTAGTTAAAGTGCATTCATTAGGATATGTACACTTCATTGCACCAGTACTACCATTTCCACCATTGCTATTAAAGTTAATATTACAGCTTTCTGCATCATAAAAAGATAATTCATTAGAAACCTCTTTACCTTGAGAATAACTATAGATGTCGTCATATATTTGTCTAACTTTCGGATCTTTAGAAGATCCATATTTAGCCAAATCAGGAAAATAATATGTATTATAAGATTGATTCCATTTGGCAGTTTTTGTTCCATAATTCATAAAATTATAAAGTAAATCATAATGCTTAGAATTAAAAAGATAATATTTATATATTTCATCACTTGAAGCATTAGGATCTGAAGGAACAGCACTATCAGAAGTTACTCTCCAATCTGCTTCAAATTCAACTCCCATATCATACTTACTTGCCTCAAGCTGTGCAAACTCTAATCTGTTCATATTTTCATTTTCAGGAATACGTATTTTCATTATATCCTTCCAAAATACATCAGATTTACAAGTTTGATATTCTTCTTTACAAATAGAATCACCTAAACATGTTTCTGAAGGAATAACATAATCACATTTTCTATAGTTATCACTCATATAACAATTTACATATTCACTACAAGTTGTACTTTTCTTTGGTGTATAAAAATAATATCCACTTTGTAAAGAAACATAATCAAATCCATAATCATAGCCTTTAACATAAGAATCTTGATATGGACTATTACCATCACCAATAAGACCATTATGAATATAAGGAATCCATATTGTTTTATAGTAGGTACCATTATCACTATTAAATTTTTTAACATTAGTATTAAATGCCTTTATTGCTTTTTCAGCATTTTCAGATTGAACTGATTCATTATACCAATAAAAACCAATTAAATTTAAATTAGAAATCTTATTATCTTTTTTCATCAAATCCCAGTAATAAGTTTGTCTATATAACATTAAATTAATAATTGTAGAAAGTTCATCATTATTACCATCACCATCATAATCATAAGTATAACCACTACTTAAATCATCACCATTATTATATAATGGATTTTCAAATGATAAAACTACATTAACCGTCTTATTCAAAGCAACAGCAGCCTCATTTAATTCATATAAATTAGAATTTTGACTAGCTATATAATATTCCCAAGTTGTAGATGTAATATTCTTCTGGTTATCACGTTCAAATACTGAACTTTCATATATTGCACTTGGTATAGATATAAAAGTATCAATAAAATCTTGACTATTGCCATAAGCGTCATAGTGGTTAATTAAATATTTATAATCGTGTGAACCTTCAAGTTTATGTTCATTAATTATTTCAGTATCAGTCGCAGAACATTTTGCATCAAAAACATTCAAGAAAATATTTTTTACCCCAACACCTAAGTCTTTATCACTTCCATAATTAGAGGACACAGCAAATGCATTATGTTTATTTAAATATAATATTAAACCAAAAGATATTACACAAAATAATAATACTATTATAACAATAATTATACTACTTTTTTTCTTTTTCATTATTCAACATTCTCCCTTCATTAGCAACATTAGTTATCTTTTTATTATTTATTTTTTTAAATATTATTCTTATTATATTTATTATAATTAATAATGTAATCAATGAAATAAATATTATTTTTATAATCATATCATTATTTTTAATATTAATAGTATAAGTTTTTATACTGTTATCAGAAGATGTAACAATAATTTTAATAATACTCTTATTATTCAAATTATTATTACCTTCAATTACATATTTAGAAGTATTGTCCTCCAATTCTACATCAATATCAAGTTTTTTTTCATTCTTAATATTTAAATTATAATTAAGTTTATTTTTGTTAAAATCTATATCATAGTTTTTTATTTTTAACCTAGCTATATTAGTATTATTTGATAATTTTTCATCTTTATTTTTCTTATCTACATTAATAATATATTCTCTTTCACTACCGTCTTCTGCAATTACTAATATTTTAATTTTATTTAAACCAACATTCAAATTTTCATTACCTGATATTTCTATTTTTGATTTATTATCTTCAGGAACTGCAGTTACTTCAATGTTATCAACATCATATAAAACATTAATATTATATTCTAGTACATTTTTTTCAAAGTTTATATTACCATTATTTAACCTAATATTAGATAAAAAATTATTACTACTTTTATTTTCTTTTGTATTTAATCTAACAACATTTATAGTATATACCTTATTAGTATCAGCTTCACTAGTAACAGTAATTCTAAAAGTATTATTACCATAATTTAAATTTTTAGTACCAATATCACCACTAATAGTAGCTCTATCATTACTTTTTCTAGCACTTATTATAATACTACTCGCTGTAGTTTGTGCACTATAAGATGTAACATTTTTATTAAATACTGGATTAATATTAACATTATTTAAACTAAGTTCAAGTAAATCATTATTACTCGAAGCAATTCTAATATTTTTATTCATAGTACTAATACTCTCTTCAATACCATTTTCATCATAAAATGATATTTGATCAACAGTAAAACTACTATCACCACCATCATATAGCTTATTAACTTTAAAATTAATCTTTCCTATATCAAAATTTCCACTCATTTCATCAGATGCCGTATATAATTCTATTTTACCACCTTCGCCATCACCTTTCCATGAACCGCTTTGGCTGAATGAAACAAATTCTATGTTACTAGCAGTACTAACTTTAGCACTTATTGAAGTGATTATACTACTTGAGTTACCCTTAATACTACAACTAAAACTATCCGTTTTAACTATACTTGAATCACATTCAATCGATAAAGAACTAGCACTTACTACAAATGGAACCATAAGAATAATTAAAAATATTATTTTCTTTTTCATATAAATATACCTCGTATCACTATCTTACACATAAAATAATAACATAAATTACCCATTTTTACAATAATTAAAATATGTTTTTAAAAAAAAGAGCAATTAACATAATTACTCTTAATATCTTCCAAGTCCAACCTTACCGAACACATCTTCTAATTTTTCTTTAGCTATTTTATTAGTTATCTCTCTACCTTTATCTAGTATATCATCAATTTCAGTACTATTAATTAATTTATTATATTTTATTTGAATATCAGTTAAAACTTCTACTACTAAATCAGCAACTTCCTTTTTAAGATTACCATAATTATAATCTTTAAAATGCTCTTCAGCAGCTTTAATACTTATTTCTTTAAGTGAAGAATAAATAGTAAGCAAATTTGATATTCCAGGCTTAGTTTCAGGGTTATAGTAGACTTTTGCTTCACTATCAGTTACTGCACTCATTATTTTCTTTCTAATAGTCTTTTCATCATCAAGTAAAAGTATTACACCTTTGTACGTTTCATCACTCTTACTCATCTTTTTAGTAGGATTCTGTAAGTCCATAATTTTAGCTCCAACTTTAGGAATTAAAGGTTCTGGTACTTTAAAAGTATCACCATAATTTTTATTAAATCGCTCAGCAAGATTACGTGCAAGTTCTACATGTTGTTTTTGATCTATTCCTACTGGCACATAGTCAGCATCATATAGTAAAATATCCGCAGCCATTAAAATTGGATAAGTAAATAATCCTACAGTAACATTTTCACCTTTACTAGATTTATCTTTATACTGTGTCATACGAGAAGCTTCACCCATATAAGTATTACATTCTAAAACCCAAGATAGATTAGCATGATACAAATTTTCTGATTGTAAATATATTACATTTTTATTTGGATCAATTCCACAAGCTAAATATAAAGCTACATTCTTTCTAATTCTTTCCCTTAATAATTCACGATCCTGCTTTACTGTAATAGCATGCATATCTGGTACAAAAAGAAAAGATTCAAACTCTTCCTGTCTTTCAATAGTACCCTTTATACCACCAATAAAACTACCTAAAGTTAGTTCACCACTTGGTTTTAAACCTGTCAATATTCTCTTCATAGAAACACCTTCTTCCCATTAATTATATAATATTATCATATTTTTTTCAATATCTTTACATATTTTACTTATTTTGGTATACTTTTAAAGTGAGGTAGATAGATATGCAAACATTTTTTACTTATTTTATATTATTCTTAATTTATTCTTTTATAGGTTGGACTATTGAAGTAATTGTTACCTTCAATAAAGATAAAAAATTTGTTAATAGAGGCTTCATGTTAGGGCCATATTGTCCTATATATGGTTTTTCCTCAATTATCATGATTTTATATCTTAGTAGATATCGTAATAGTTTTATTACAGTCTTTCTACTAGCAGTAGTAGTATGTTCAATAATGGAATATTTAGTTAGTTATATAATGGAAAAGTTATTCAAAGCAAGATGGTGGGATTATAGTAATAGAAAATTTAATATCAATGGAAGAGTATGCTTAGAAAATTCCATTTGGTTTGGTTTACTAGGAGCCCTTTTAATATATATAATTAATCCTTTCTTATCAAATATTATTTCTATGATTAGTGATAACACACTAATAATTATTGGTAGTATTTTACTTGTAATATTTATTGTTGATTTAATTATATCATTAAATGTTACCATTAAAATTAAGAATACTATTACTAAACTTATTAAAAAAGATAGTACTGAAGATTTCAATCATAAAATAAAAGAAATTATTAATAGTAAACTTCTTAACCGAAGACTATTTAAAGCCTTTCCAAAGATTAAATTTAGTGTTAAAAATAAAGTAATTGACTTAAAAAATAATGTAAAAGAAAAAATAGAGAAAAAGTAATTCTCTATTTTTTAAACTTTCTTTTCAACATATTTAATATTCTCTTAAACAACCTTCTAGCGGATTCACTAATTAAATATAATATTACTACTATTATTAATGTTACAACAATAAACACTATACCAAGTTTTATAATAGTAGAAATAAAGCCTGTGCTTATACTCATAAAATATGCTTCTATTGGTGATAAAACTAGTGATAATAATATATATAACAATATAGTTATTATATAATATTTTAATACATCTATTAGTTTAACATCTTTTAATATTTTTTTAGTAACTAAATTAGTCTTTAAAAATATATTTAGTAGGAATGCAGTAGCAGTACCAATTAATATTCCATCTATTCCAAAGAAATTTATTAATATTATAGATAATACCAAATTAGTAATAGCACATATAAAAATATGTTTTTTATTATCTTTAAATAAACCATCAGCATTAATAAGAGCTACCAAAGGATAATATAAAATATTTAAAAATAAAGTTGAAGTAAATAATACTACTGTTAAATAACTTAATATATAGTTTTCTTTTCCTACCCATACTGAAACAAAACCTCTTATACCTATCATAAAAGTAATTGACATACAAAAAGCTATTAAAATAAATAACATTAAAAACTCTTTAAACAATGAATATACTCTATCATCTTCTTTTTTAGCAAAGACATTACCAAAAGAATACACACTAGATAGTTCAACCCTTGAAGCCACTTCATTTAAAAATCTTAATATATAATTATATGTAGTATAAATACTTACCATTATTGGACCATTAAAAGCCATTAGTAATAGAGCATCTACATTATTAAGAACTAAATAACCAACTTGTGTCCAAGCTAAATCCTTGGTCATTTTTACCATACTAGTATCTTTTCTAGCTATTTCATGAAGATAAGGATATTTTTTCTTAACTACTATTCTATTAATAATTTCTTCAAGTATTTTCATTGCTAATATTACTATTGCAATTGATTCTAATGTTCTAAACTTTACTGTTACTATAACAATTAAAACATCACATAGTATCTTAACACTATTAAATACTAATGAATATATATATTTTTCTTGAGCGGCACTCAATACTGCTGAATAAGTTTGTCCTTTTCCAAAGTATGATATTAAATATGATGTAGATATTATAAAGAAACATACTAAGGCAGATACTTTATATCCTTCTTCAAAATGATAAAATAAATATAGTCCAATAGTTACCAAGAATATTATACCTAATATTATAAAACCTATTATTCTAAATACCTTTCTTGCTCCACCATATATAGCATTAATATCATCTTTATTTTTATCCGCAAATGGTTTATATAAACTATATATGACTGCATCAGAAAAACCTGCTTGAGCTAAAAATACATACGATATAATTTGATTAATTGTTTGATAATAACCGTTACCAATATCTCCTATATAGTTTATTAAAACATCCATTTTTACTATACCTATCACACCAATTATTAAGTATGGTAAAATATCACATATCATATTTAAAAATATTTTCTTAGTTCTCATATTTCACTTCCTATATATATAATATCACAAATTATAATTTATATAAAGAAAAAATATTATTCTTTATTCACTATAAGCCTTACCATGTAAGTCTTATTAGTGCTATTTTTAGCCTATAGTCTAAAAATAGTATATCATCCATATCAATTATATATAAGAGAAATTTACATATTTATAATTTATTCATTATTATTTACATACATGATAAGTGCAGAAAAACAATATATTTGTTCTTCTCCATATATACTACAAGAACTAGTAAATTTAATATCTATAATATCCACATTATTTTCCTTAATAAAATTATTTATTGAATCCTCTAAATCCTTTTCATGTCCTTCATCTATAACTTTAACTTTCATTATATCACCAAAAAAAGTATATAACATTCATTATATACTTTTTGTCGTTTATTATCCTCTACTTACATCATAATATATTTTATTCAAATCATTATTATCATCAGTATACTCCAAATATAATTTAAACTTAGTTTTAGAAATATCATTAATTGTCTGAATACTACCATTTAATACTATCTTATCATCACTATCAGCATTTAAATTTCTTGTATCATCAAAAATTCCAACTGAAGGATAAGCATCCTCATTAATAAAATCATGAATAAGTAATGCCTTTACATTATACATATTAATTTTAGGATTATCTATTATTAAACTATAATCAGTAATTTCTTCATTTATTTTTTCTATATTAAAATATACATTAAAATCCAAATTTTCTTCGCCATTAAATATATCTCTTTCTTCAAGTTCATTCTTATATTCCAAATAAGCCATTTTATTTTCTTCTTCTTTATTAGTGCAGCCAACCAAGACAAACAATAAAGGTATTAAAAGTATTATTTTTTTCATTGTATCTTTTCCTCTATTCTAAGAAGTCTATTATATTTTGATAGACGTTCACCCCTAGACATTGATCCTGTTTTAATTTGACCCAAATTTAAACCAACAGCAAAGTCAGATATATAATTATCCTCAGTTTCTCCACTACGATGAGAAATTATTGTTTTATAATTATTTTCTCTAGCTAGTTTAATTGTCTCTAATGTTTCAGTAACAGTTCCTATTTGATTTAACTTTAATAAAATAGCATTAGCTATACCTAGATCTATTCCCTTTTGTAATAGCTTCTTATTAGTTACGAATAAGTCATCTCCAACTAACTGAATATTTGATAATCTTTGAGTTAGTAATTTCCAACCTTCGTAATCTTCTTCAGCCATACCATCCTCTATCGAAATTATGTGATATCTATCAACTAATTTCTCATAATATTTAATTAATTCTTCTTTAGTATATTCTTTTTCCTCAAGTAAATATATATCTTTTTCTTCATCGTAAAATTCAGAAGCTGCAACATCTAAAGCTAAATTTATATCTTTACCTAATACATATCCAGATTTAACAATAGCTTCTTCGATTAAATTCAAAGCTTCTTCAGCATCATCGATAAGTGGAGCAAATCCTCCTTCATCACCTACTCCGCAAAGTAAATCTTTTTCTTTTAATATAGTCTTTAAAGTATTAAATACTTCTGACCCCATTCTTAAATTTTCTCTATACTCATCTTTATTTGGTACTATCATAAACTCTTGAAAATCAAGTTTATTATTAGCATGAGCACCACCATTTAAAATATTCATCATACATTTTGGCATGCCATATTCCGTACCTAAATATTCATATAATTCAAAACCATTATATTTAGCAGCAGCCTTTAAATTAGCAAGTGACACCCCAAGTATAGCATTTGCTCCAAGTACATTTTTATTATCAGTACCATCTAATTCTAACATAATATTATCTATCTCTTTTTGATTTAAACTATCTTTACCAATTAGATTTGGTTTTATAATATTATTTACATTAGATACTGCTTTTAATACTCCTTTTCCATGATATCTATTTTTATCATTATCTCTTAATTCTAAAGCTTCATTTTTACCAGTAGAGGCTCCACTAGGTACTGAAGCCATACCTATTATTCCACTTTCTAAAGTAACTTCAACCTCTACAGTAGGAGTACCTCTAGAATCCAATATTTCTCTTGCGTATATATTTTTTATCTTACTCATTACGTATCCTCCATAAATATTATAAAATATATGTCAAAAAAAGTAAAGAAAAAAAGAACATTAAGTCCTTTTCAATTAATAAGAATCAACATTAATTTTAATTAACTTATTATCTTTATTAAAAGAAGCGGCCTGAACTATAGTTCTAATAGAATTTATTGTTTTACCATTATGTCCTATTATTTTAGGCATATCATCACTAGATACCATTACTTCAATTAATATAGTATTATCATCATCTGATTCAAATTCTTTTACTGATACTGATTCACTATCATTAACTAATTTTTTTATAATTAGTTCTGTTAAACCCACTAAATCGTTCATTATTTACCTTGCTTTTCTTCATGAAATTCTTTTAAAATTCCAGCTTTACTAAATAAATTTTTTACTGTATCAGTAGGAATAGCTCCTTTTCTTAACCATTCTTTTGCAGCTTCCTTATCAATATTAATTTCAGCTGGTGTAGTTAAAGGATTATAAGTTCCTATTTTTTCCACTATTCTTCCATCTCTTGGACTTCTTGAATCAGCAACTACTACACGATAAAATGGTGCTTTCTTTGCTCCCATTCTAGTTAATCTAATCTTAACTGCCATCTTTATCCCTCGCTTTCATTTAGTATTTTACCACAAAAAAAATATACTGTCAACCTTTTTTTGTTACAGTATATTTTATGCATTAAAAACAGTTTCTATTTTATTACCAGATACAGTTTCAAATCCAACTACTCCATTATATTTTTTAGAATAATCAGCACTCTGCAAGCTATTTGTTTCTGTAATCCACATTACTAAGTAATACTCAACAATATTATGATTAATACTAGTAGTTAAAATATCATTACCTTTTGAAAAATAAATTTTATCGCCTGAAGTAAGCGAAAGTGTCAAAGCATCACTTAATGGATTGAAATTAGTATCATAAATTTGATATTTCAAATTACCAGTAGTATATGTCGTGCTATTTGTTTTTATATATCCATTCAATACAAAAGGATCACCATTATTAGTTAAAGTAATTTTATACAAAGAGCATACTTCATACCCATTGTTATCAATACACTTCTTACTACCACTGATAGCGGTTTTTATTAAAGAATCACTAATTGGTATCATATTATTAGAAACATGTTCTTTAGATAAACTTAAATCAACAGCAAAATTTAATGTAGAACCAGAAATAGTACCATCTGAATTAGCAGAAGAATTAAAATATGCAAATGTTGTTCCGGTACTTATTATAATTGCTATACCTAAAACAAAACATATTGAACCAAATATTTTCTTATTCATATTAATTTCCTCCTAGATGTGAAACATCATTACCTTCATTACCATAACCATCAATAGTGGCTGTTAGTTTTCCACCATAAACAGAAGTAAATGTTATAACACTAGAAAAAGTTCCACCACCATCAGTATCATTTTGATCAACATCTTTTAAATTAGTTAGCCATATTATTAACTTAAATTTTTTAGATTTACCATTTAATTGACTAGCATTATCTAAAATAAAATGTTCTCCAAGAGGTAAATCTTTAGTAATACCATTGCCAACAGAAGTTTTATCTAAATACACATTATCGTTTTCATCTAAAACCATATAACTTAAATTTTCAATATCATTTACATCAAAATCTATCTTACCAATAACATCTTGTTTAGCATTAAAATTATAAACTTCAAATTGATATACTAAACAAGCACCAAAGCCATAATCATCTATACATTTCTGATTATAAGCTTTCATTATATCTTCGTCATTAGTAGGAATTAATTTACTATTAGCATAAATTGGTGATACTCCAAGTCCCAATTTTACTTTACCAGCCTCTATTGCTAAAGCATTCATTTCACTCATATTTTTAGTAGTAAAATAAGAAAATGTTGCTCCGACTAAAAGTATAACAGAACTAAAAATTGTTGTAATAAGTAAAAATAAATTAATTTTATTTTGTTTCATATCAACCATTCCTTACTATAAATATAATATCAAAAAAATATATATTTTTCAAGTAATAATAATATAAAATTATATCAAATTATATCCTTTCACTAAAAGCCGAAGTCTTTTAGTGTTGTTATTAGCCTTAAGTCTAATAACAATGTATCTACATACCTATCATATATAAGTCATAAATATA
>CAKOQV010000027.1 GCA_934101345.1 uncultured Bacilli bacterium | reverse complement strand
TATAACCATATTTTAAGCTAGATATTTCTTTTTGTAATTCTATGTATGGTCTAAACATATCTTTACCACTTATTAAGGTCATAGTAATAAAGCTTATTATGATAATAGAAGTTAAGGTAAATAATGAGCCAATATTATTTTCTTTATATCTTAATTTATTGTCTTTTAAAGATAAATAGCCATGAGGAGTTAGTTCTCCGCAGGTGGGACAAAAGTTATCATCTGCTTCTAGTTCTTCATTACATTTTATACATTTCATAGTTCCTCCTTTGCTACTTTATTTAATTATATCACATTTTGTCGTATTTGTTTGTAAAAAAATAATATTTTCATTTTTAATGGGAAAATTATATTAGGTGTTAGATATGAATTTTCAAAAATTAATAGAATTAAGAGAAGACTCTAGTCTTAAACAAAAAGATATTGCTAATGTTCTAAATATTACCCAGCAGACTTATTCGCTATGGGAAAATGGTACAAAAATTATTCCTTTGAAGCATTTAAACTCTTTATGTAATTATTATGATGTTAGTATGGATTATGTACTTGGACTTTCTAATGTTAGACAATATGATATTGTTAATAGGGTTATTGATAAAAAAATTATTGGAATAAAATTAAAAGAATTTAGAAAAGAAAAGAATATTACACAAGAAGAACTTGCTAATATTCTTAATACTACCCATTCAACAATTAGTGCTTATGAAAGTGGTAAAACGACTATCCTTACGGCTTTTGCTTATGAGATATGTAAAAGATATAATATTTCTATGGATTATTTATGTGGTAGAACTAGATAGATTAATTATCTAGTTTTTATTTATAATAGAAAAAACTATAGACATAAATCTATAGCTTATATAAATATTTTAATTTTAGAGACTACAGGCTCTAAAATTCTTTTGAAGACCCTAGGCTTCAAAAGTAAGTGAGAAACCTTGGGTTCGAACTTTTACTACTTTATACTAAAGTACTTAGTTAAATCTTTAATTACTCTTTTATGATAGAATACTAAAAGAATTATTAAACTTAATACACCTACTCCTCCTAAAACAATGATAGGCCAGTTTAACTCTACTACCTTAGTTAGAGCTAATATACAAAATATTATGGCCCCAATGGCAGTAAAGAATAATGGAATAAATTTCTTTCTTTGTAATTTGAATTCAGATAGAAATATTATTAACTGAAATATTATAATACTAAAGAGAATTATATTAATTACAAAGTATGAGAAACTAGTTTCTTCAATAATATCTATCATGTATAAATAAGCACATACTATCATTACTACTATTGTTATTCTTTTTATTAGAGTATTATCTATTAATGGTTTATTTAATATAGCAAAATAGAATATTATTTCTCCTCCTAGTACATAAAGCATCCATTTTTTTCCTCCTAGTGAGAGGTTTATTATAGTACAAGTTATTATCGATATTAGGAATATTATTAACATTATCTTTCTAAATATTAAGAATTTATTTACTTCTTTTTTTAGTTTTGGATAATTAATTTCTACTTTCATAGTCTTCACTTCCATATACTTTTAATTTAATATTGTTTTGAGTTAATATGTTATATATACTGTTTTCTACTGATGTATTTGTAGTTAATTTACTTATTGATAATGTTAAAATATTATTACACGTTATGATAGAAAATGAGGCTCTATTTGTAATAGCGGTTCCTAAGACAAAGTCCATCTTTTCTACTTCTTTTTGTATTTCTTTTGGTAATTTTATATTACCTAGATTGGATAATACTGTAGTTTGAGATTTATCGCCGGCATAACCATATATTAATTTGGCTACTGGTCTTTTTATAAATAGTGGAATGAATTTTAAATACTTTATTAAATTATCTGTATATTTTAATAATTCATCTAAGTTATCTTTAGTATTTTTTTCTCTTAATTGTCTTTGTACTTCAAGTAGGGTACTATCTAAATCTTTTACATCCTCTCTTGGAATATTTATGGATACATATAATGAGAAGTTTCTTAATGTTTTAGAGGGATAGTATTTACGCATATTTACTGGTACTTGTATTTTTATTAGTCCTTTTTTTGATGTTGAATATGATATTGTTAGAAATAAAATACTTAACATTAGTTCTGTTATAGTGGCATTCTTTTCTTTAGATAGTTTTTTTATATCATTTAAATCTATATCAAAATGTAATATCTGACATGGTCTAACACTTGATTTTTTTCCATCTATTTGAAGAGCTTTTTTCTCTATTAGACTTTGTGATTTTATCTTTGAAACTTTTCCTTTAAATTCATCTTTTGCTTCTTCTTCTTTAGGTCTTTCATTTATATCTAATACATAATTATTAGTACCTTGTATTTCTTTTAATAATTTTAGATAAGTAGCTACTAGTGTGGATAGAAATATGGTAGCTCCTGTTCCATCTGTTAGGGTATGAAAGCATTCTATACTTATTCTATTTTTATAGTATAGGGATTTAAATGATTGTTTACCTATGTTTGATACATTTATATATGAACATGGTAATTTTTTTTCTTCATGGATATGGAATCTTTTCTTTATTCCATCTAGATAGTGCCAAAAGAAGCCTTTTCTTACTGATGTTCTAAAGGTAGGAAATCTTTTCATAGTAAATAATAAAGCTATTTGATATATCTCTGGTACAATATCTTCTTTTAAATAACATGATACTCTATAGACACTCATAAGATTGTCTCTCATTGATAATGGATATATTTTAGCGGCACTATCTAATGGATACCAGTTTTCTGGTTCTTTTTGATAAATGTCTCCAAGGTTATCTATGGATAATATTTTAAGTGTTTCTTTAAGAGATTTTCCATTTTTTAAATAGTACTCTATGGCCTTCTCAAAGTCTTCATTTATTTTTATGGTTTCTTTTTTTGTTAGGGATATATTATTATTTAGATTGGTGAAATACTCTTTTATTATTTTTTCTTCTTCTAGACTAAAGTTCTTGTAAAAGGTTCTTCTTTGTTTCAATTTATCACTTCCATATTTATTATATCATAATATAGTAATTATTTGTGTACTTTTTCCCATGAACATTCTATATCATTTCTTCCAAAATGACCATAGGCTGCGAGTGGATAATAGATTGGTCTTTGTAAATCTAATTCTTTTATGATATTATCTACACTGAAATTGAAATTGTTATTTACATATTTATATATTTCTTCTTCAGATACTTTATTTGTATTAAAGGTATTTATATATAATGATATTGGATAGGCTTTACCTATAGCATAACTTAGTTCTATTTCACATTTATCAGCATAGCCTTTGGCAACAATGTTTTTAGCTACATATCTAGCATAATAGGCTGCACTTCTATCAACTTTAGAAGGATCTTTACTACTGAAACATCCTCCTCCTACTTTACCCATTCCACCGTATGTATCACATACTATTTTTCTACCAGTAGTACCGCTATCACCAAAAGAACCTCCTACCGTAAAACTACCACTGGTGTTTATTAAGATGTTTGTTTTGTCATCTATTAGATTACTTGGCACTACTTTATTTATTACTTTTTCTATTATATATTTTCTTAATTCTTTACTAGATACTTCTTTTTTATGCTGAGAAGCTATAATTATGGTATCTATTCTTTTGGGAATATCATCTTGATATTCTACTGTTACTTCGGTTTTACCATCAGGTAATAAAGGACTATCTTTAT
Source organism: uncultured Bacilli bacterium (assembly GCA_934101345.1). Classification (GTDB taxonomy): domain Bacteria; phylum Bacillota_I; class Bacilli_A; order RF39; family UBA660; genus CAG-302. The sequence goes on along the minus strand of CAKOQV010000027.1, from coordinate 11,897 downwards.
CTTCTTTTCTTACCTTGGTTAAATTATAGGCTAGTTTATTGGCAAGCATTATTGGCATAGGCATTAATTCTTTTGTTTCATTAGTGGCATAACCAAACATTATTCCTTGGTCTCCTGCCATAATGGTATCTTTTTCTACAGCCTTATTTATTTCTTTAGACTGCATACCTACTTTTACTATTACATGGTATTCTTCATTATAACCTATATCTTTTAGTACTTCTTTGGCTAATTTTTCATAATCTAGTTTAGCCTTGGTACTTGCTTCTCCATATATTAGTATTAAATCATCTTTGATTGTGGCCTCAACAGCCATCTTACTAGTTTTATCTTGTCTTAAGGCTTCATCTAAAATGTAATCACTTATTTTGTCACATATTTTATCTGGATGTCCTTCAGTTACTGATTCACTAGTAAATAAATATTTTTTCATTGTATCACTCCTTCTTTGTTTTTATCAAAAAGAAAAAACTCTTGAAAGAGTTTGTAGCTAGCATTATTCTCTTTCATCGTTATTAGCTGTACCACCTTACTTTATGCAGGTTGGTATGAGTTCATAGAGCTAATTCTCTCCCTCATTCTTGATAAAATACATTTATATTATATATTATTTTTGATACTTATACAAGTGATTTTATTTTATTTTTTATATTAATTAAAAAACTCCATTCTTCCTACATAAACCTTTTACGTGATAAACGTAAAGCTTCAGACTAAATAGAGTTCTTATATGACATATGATATCATTTTTAATAATAGTTGTCAATTTTATGTTTTATGTTATTTTCTTTTTCTTTTTTTTGTCTTAGCAGGTGATTTCTGTGCTGCTTGCTGTTTTTCTTCTATTAATTCTATTAATTTATTTTTCAAATCTTCTAACTCCTGCTTTTGCCTGCTAAGACTTGATTCTTGTTTAGGTGTAACATTTTGTTCTTCTTTGTTGTCTGTATCCTTTAATTCTAAATCATCATTATCTTTTATAGTATTTGTAGCATTCTCTACATCATCATATTCTTCCGTTTCTTCTGAAAGAGAACTTTTTATAGCCTCAATAACTTTTTTCTTTTGTTCAGCTTCAGTTAATCTATATGCATCACCAGCAACTTTTAAAATCGTGATATCATCTAATGAATCACCTATTTCATAGAATATTTCACTTTTTTCATTGTCGTTCTCAATCTTAACTGAATCTGCTTTGGCAATTCTTACTTCTAATTTAAATGGAACAAGAATGGCATTTAGTCCTGTTGGTTTTTTTAGATACTCTTGTTTTTCTATTTCTGACATTTCTTCTAATGCATCTATTATACTTAATTGATCCAACAACATAGGTCTAATATTATTGTACTTTGTTATTCTTTCAAAAACTTGTATAATATTAAATATTGGTATTAGCATTGACAAAAGTGTAATCTTTGATGCATCTGGATTTAACTTTTTGCTTAAATCTGACAATCTGTCTATATTAATTTTATATCCGGCATCGGCAACATCCTTAAACATTCTCAATTCATTTGTTAATTCAATGCAAAAACTTGCAGCTACTGTGCTAATCCATAAAACTACAATTTTCATAATTATTTAATTCCTCCTTTGAAAGTATTAACTATTATATACTATTTTTGACACTTATACAAGTGATTTTGTTTATTTTTTTATTATTTAGGTATATATAACTGGCTTATATATGATAGATTTTATTTTTAGACTATAGGCTAAAAATAACACTCTGAGACTACAGGCTTAGAGTGATAATATTAATTAATTATATTTTATTTCTTTTATATATGGTTTAGCGGATATTAAACCCATTTTTGGTATTATAGTTATTGTTACTTCTTTTTTATCTTCAGATAACTCAATATTTTCAATTACATCTTTTTCAGTACTTATTATTTTTATTTCATGCATACTTAAAGAACTACGGGTAGTTAATGATGAATTATTAGATAATGTACCTAGCTTAGTATCATCTATATATACATCAAATGGTATAGCAAAACCTAACATTTTCTTTTCTCTTACTATAGTTATCTTTCCAATATTATTTTCATTATTTAATGGAGTTTCTTTACCACAATGAGGACAGAATTTGGCTCCTAAATCTAATTTACATCCACAATTTAAACATAACATATTTGTCACTTCCTATCTACATACTTATATTAACATAAGTATATTTTTTTTGCAATTTTATTATATACTTTTTTGTACTTATGTGATAAAATTATACTAGGAGAAGAAGAATATGTTAGGGAAGATTATTGCTATTAATGAAAATGTTGTATCTGTTAAAATAGAAGTTAATGTCTATGATTTTGATGGTTTAATAGGTAAGAATGTTACTTTTAAAGATGAAAATATTACTAGTATTGGAGAAGTTACTGCGATTGGTAATGGTATTATGCAGGCTATTTTGGTTGGTGAAATTAAAGATGGTAAATTTTTATATGGAGATATTTCTAAGCCTTCCTTTAAGGCTATATGTTATTTGATTGATAATGCTACTTTGGATATTGTTCTAAATAGTGATGCTACTAATACTATAAAAATTGGTAAATCTTATATATATCCTGATTATGATATTAAACTTGATGTTGGTAATTTCTTTTCTAATCATTTTGCTATACTAGGTAATTCTGGTAGTGGTAAATCTTATTCAGTAGCTAAGATACTACAAGGAATCTTCTATCAGTGTAAGACTCTTCCATTTTATTCTAATATTTTCTTATTTGATGCTTATGGTGAATATCAAAGAGCCTTCTCGAGAATACATGAAGTTAATGAAAATATTAATTATAAGGTATATACTACAGACTTAAATAGTACGGAGTTCGAAATACTTACCTATCCTTTTTGGCTTTTAGGAGTAGATGATTTATGTTTACTTATGGGTGTTACTTCTAGAGAACAGATTCCAATAGTAGAAAAGGCTTTGAAGTTAGTTAGTTATTTTTCTAGAGAAGAAAATGAAGTTATTAATCAAAAGAATGATATTATTGCTAGATGTTTACTTGATGTATTGTTTTCTGGTAAGGCTCCTAGTATGATAAGAAATAAAGTTGTATCTATTCTTACCAAGTTTAGTACTAGTAATTTGAATCTTGAGGTTAAACTTGAAAAAGGTGGATGGGCTAGAACTATAAGACAGTGTTTATTTGTAGAACAAGGTGGAGAATTTGCAGATGTTGAACTTGTTATTGAGTATTTAGAGAGTTTATGTTTAGAGAACTTTGAACTTTCTTTACCTAATGGTGAATTTATGTATTCTATGAAAGACTTTAGTACGGCTTTAGAGTTTGCTCTTATTTCTGAGGGAGCTCTTAATAGTGATACTGCCTTTGAACTTGGTAATGCTCTTAAAGTTAGATTTAATAATCTTATGAATAGTGATTATTCTAGATATTTTGATTACAATGGTTATATTAATAGAGAGGGATATATTAATTTACTTCTTACTTGTAATAATGGTAGAAAGGCACAAATTGTTAACTTTAATATTAATTATGTTGATGATAGATTTGCTAAGAACTTAGTTAAGATTTATTCTAAGCTTTTGTTTGATTATATTGTATCTTTAAATCAAAGAGCTACGATGCCATTTCATATTGTACTTGAAGAGGCTCATAGATATGTACAGAATGATAGTGATGTTAGTATACTTGGTTATAATATATTTGAAAGAATTACTAAAGAAGGTAGAAAGTATGGTTTACTACTTGGAATTGTTTCACAAAGACCTTCTGAATTATCAGAAACTACGATATCACAGTGTAGTAATTTCTTAGTATTTAAGATGTTTCATCCTAGAGATTTGCAGTTTATTAAGGATATTATTTCTAGTGCTGATGTTACTTTAACTAATAAGATTAAGACATTACATCCTGGTACTTGTATTATGTTTGGGACAGCTTTTAAACTTCCTACGATTGCTATACTTGATAAACCTAATCCTGAACCTCTTAGTCAGAGTTGTGATATTAATAAGACTTGGTATCTTAATAATAATTAATATATATAAAAAGATAATTCTAAATATGCAGAATTATCTTTTGTTTATATCCTCAGAAGCCTAAGGTCTTCTTGAGGCAAATTGGAGCCTGTAGTCTCCAATTTGATTATTTTTATTGTTGTAGTATAATAATTCTTTGAGTTATTATCTATTTTTCTAAACTTCAAATAATCACAAATTGTGACTAGTTCTTTTTCCTATTTTTTTTGTCTTTAACTGGTGACTTTTTGTCACCAGTTCTTTTTTTGACTTTTTTGTCTTTAACTTATACTTTTTTCTCCTATAACATTCATTATTAAACTTTTTATTTTAAAGACTACAAGCTTTAAAATACTTTTTTGAAGACCTTAGGCTTCAAAAAACCTCATTAAACTTTAAGGTTAATGAGGTATATATAAATATAATTATAATACTTGTTTTAAATATTGTCCTGTATATGAATTAGGATTATTTACTACTTCTTCTGGAGTACCTGTGGCTACTACTTCTCCACCACCAGTTCCTCCTTCTGGTCCTAAATCTATTATGTAGTCTGCTACTTTGATAACATCTAGATTATGTTCTATTATTACTACGGTATCACCATTATCTACTATTCTCTCTAATATTTTTAATAGTTTCTTAATATCGTCTTGATGTAATCCAGTGGTAGGTTCATCTAAAATAAAGATACTCTTACCAGTAGGTTTCTTTTGAAGTTCTTTAGCAAGTTTTACTCTAGCGGCTTCGCCTCCTGATAATGTTGGAGCAGCTTGTCCTAGTCTAATATAACCTAGGCCAACATCAGATAATACTTTTAATTTATTTAATACTTTAGGATGATTTTCAAAAAATTCCATAGCTTCATCCACGCGCATATTTAGTACTTCATAAATATTTTTATCTTTATATTTTATTTCTAGTGTTTCACTGTTGTATCTAGTTCCATTACATACTTCACAAGGTACATATACATCTGGTAGGAAATGCATTTCTATCTTCTTTACGCCATCTCCCCAGCAAGCTTCACATCTTCCACCTTTAACATTGAAACTAAATCTACCTTTGTCATAGCCTCTTATTTTGGCTTCCTTGGTTTCTGCGAAGATGTCTCTTATATCATCAAATACTCCTGTATAAGTTGCTGGATTAGATCTTGGTGTTCTTCCTATTGGTGCCTGAGATATTTGTACTACTTTATCAATGTTTTCTAATCCTTTTATTTCTTTACATTTACCTGGTTTTTCTTTTGATGAATAGATAGTTGATGCGAGAGTCTTATAAAGTATTTCGTTTATTAGACTTGACTTACCAGAACCTGATACTCCTGTTACGAGAGTCATTGTGCCTAGTGGTATTTTTACATTGATATTTTTTAGATTGTTTTCTTTAGCACCTTTTATTTCTAGATATTTTTTATTTCCTTTTCTTCTTTTAGAGGGCACTTCTATTTTTTCTATTCCTTTTAGATATCTTCCTGTTAGGCTATCTGGATTATTCATTACTTCTTCTGGAGTACCTTTAGCTACGACATAACCTCCATGCTCTCCTGCTCCTGGGCCAATATCTATTAAATAATCTGCTTGAAGCATAGTATCGGTATCATGCTCAACCACTATTAGAGAGTTACCTAGGTCACGCATTTCTAATAGAGAGTTTATTAGTCTTTGGTTATCTCTTTGATGAAGACCTATACTTGGTTCATCTAAGACATATAAGACTCCTGTTAATCTAGAACCTATTTGAGTGGCTAGTCTTATTCTTTGGCTTTCACCACCTGATAAGGTTCCGGCTTCTCTTGATAATGTTAAGTAAGATAGGCCAACATTTATAAGAAAGTTTAATCTTGATTTTATTTCTTTTACGACTATTTCGGATATTGATACCTGCTCAGAAGTTAATTTTAGATTAGAAATAAATTTATTTAACTCTTCTATTGACATTGATGTTACTTCATAAATATTTTTTTTATTTATTAAGACATTTAGTACTGATGGTTTTAGTCTTGAACCATGACAAGTAGGACACTCTAGTTCAGTCATATATCCTTCTATCCACTCTCTTATCCAAGTACTTTTTGTTTCTATGTATCTTCTTTCTAGGTTGGTTATTATTCCTTCATAGTAGCTAGTTGTTTTTCTAGTGTTTCCATTCTTAGCTTGATAATTAAAGGTTATGGCATCTTTAGCACCATATAATATTATATCTAGTTCTTCTTTTGTTAACTCTTTTACTGGTTTTGATAAATCTATATGGTAAAAGTCCGCTACTGTGGTAAGTTCTGTATACATGATACTTGATTCTTCATCTAGATTTATTGGTTTGATAGCCCCTTCTAGTATGGACTTATTTTTATCTGGAATTACTAGGTCAACATCTATTTTATATTTTACTCCTAGTCCTTTACAATCTGGGCAAGAACCATAAGGAGCATTGAAAGAGAATATACGGGGTTCTAATTCTTCAAGAGAATAATCACAGTATGGACAAGCATAGTCCTCACTCATAAGTAGTTCTTCTCCGCCAATAACATCTATTATAACTTTACCATGACTTAGTTTAGTCGCAGTCTCTAGAGAAGAGTATAATCTACTTCTTATGCCTTCTTTTACTACTAGTCTATCTATTATTACTGAGATATTATGTTTTTTATTTTTATCTAATTCTAAATCTTCAGATAAGTCTTTTACTTCACCATCTACTTTTACTCTGATGTATCCTTCTTTTCTTAGTTTTTCAAATAAATCTTTTTGAGTACCTTTTTCTCCTTTTACTATTGGAGACATAACCATTATTTTGGTGGATTCTTCAAGAGATAATACTCTGGTTGTCATCTCTTCAACTGACTGAGATGATATTGGTATATGATGATTAGGACAATAAGGAACACCAATTCTTGCAAATAATAGTCTTAAGTAATCATATATTTCTGTTACTGTACCTACGGTACTTCTGGGATTTTTATTAGTAGTTTTTTGATCTATTGATATACTTGGTGATAGTCCTTCAATAGTATCTACATCAGGTTTTCCTGTCGCAGCTATAAACTGTCTTGCATAGGCTGATAGGCTTTCTACATATCTTCTTTGTCCTTCAGCATAAATAGTATCAAAAGCAAGGGATGATTTACCTGATCCTGATACTCCGGTCATTACTACTAATTTATTTTTGGGTATTTCTATATTTATATTTTTAAGGTTATTTTCTCTAGCTCCTTTTATTATTATTTTATCCATATACATCGCCTCTTCTTTGGTATTATATCACAATTTTTTAATTTTATAAACAAGAAAAAAATGCTAATTAAAGCATTTGTATTTATTATAGTTTTAACTGTCCTGGTGAGACTGTTTCAATGCCAGACCAAGGATTATTTTTTACTCTTTCTAGTACTTTAGGATGCTCCTCTAGGGGTTCATCGTAAGCATCATCCATTGGTGGTACTTCTTGAGTAGGAATATTACTAACAGATTCATTTTGTACTACTGGATGGTCTAATCTATCTTGTTCTACAAGGGCTTTAGCTTCCTCTCTATAAATATTAGCTTCTTTTGGAGTAGTAATGGAAGTATTTATAGTTGTTTCTATTACTGGTTCTTTTGTAGGAGCTTCTATAACCTCTTCAGGTTCACTAGAATTTTTATAATTAATTTGATTTATTTTTTCATCATTTTCTAGTTTATGATCTAAGCCTGGTATTTCTATATTAAGCTCATTTTCAACTGCTAGTAAAATATCATATAAACCATCTGAACTTGATATCTTCTTTATTAAATTAAGTCTTCTTTCTGCACTTATCTTTCTATCTTCCATGAAACTCCTCCTTTGACACATATAGTATATAGTAATTTTTATTAAAAGTAAACTGTTTTTTTAATTATAAGTCTCATTTGACATTAATTTGATAGTTTTATTTTGTATTCTTTTAATTATATTATATACCGTTCTTAAACTATTATCAGTTATTTTTGATATTTCTGACGCCGTATAATTTTGTTCTTTTAGAACAAATATTAGTTCCTCTTTCCATGTTAGCTTATTTAGTATTCTTTGTCTTAGTTCAAAATAATTATATTCATTAAATAAACTTATTTCTGGATTGTATTTATTGCTGCCTACTCCTATGGACTTTTCATTATTATACTCATATGATACTGATTCATTTAAAATTTTATTTTTAGTATTATTATGTTTTGCTATGTAGTTGGTTAAATTATTATCTATTACTTTATTTAAATAAGTATTAAAAGTATTTTTGTCTATGTAGCTATCTACTGCTTTATAAAAGGATAGTTCGGCTTCATTTAATAATTCTTTTATATCTATATGTGAGCTTCTATTATATGATAGTGCTTTAGCATGTAATAGACTATTATACTTTTTTCTTAATTCATTTACTGCATCCTCATTGTTTTCTTGTGCTAAATATAATAGTTCATAATCATTATACATACTAAATCCCCCTAGATCTATTTATTTCTGATAAGAATATTCCACATGCTACGGAAGCATTAAGACTATTTACTGTTCCTTTCATTGGTATTTTAGCAATGTAATCACAGTTATCTGCGGTAACCTTTCCTATACCTTTTCCTTCATTTCCTATAACTAGTCCTATTTTTGTTTTGTAATCTATTTCTGTATAATTAGTTCCTTCCATATCTGTTCCTACTATCCAGTATCCTAAATCTTTTAATTTTCTGATAGTATTATTGATATTTGGTACATTTACTATTTTTACTTTCTCTATTGTGCCAACGGAAGTTTTAACAACAGTACTTGTTATTTGAACACTGCGGTCGTTAGGAATTATTATAGCGTCTACTCCAAAGGCTTCACTAGAACGAACAATAGCTCCAAGATTATGGGGATCTTCAAGATGATCTAGTATAACTACAAGTGGATATTCTGTGGTAATGTTTGGTATTATTTCATCAAATGAATATGTTTTAATATCCTCTACTTCAAGTATTATACCTTGATGTAATCCTTTACATATTTTATCTAATTCTCTACTATCAAGAAGTTTTGTATTTATTTTTTTTCTTTCTATTAAAGATAGTATTTCGTCATCTTTAAACTTATTACTTAAGTATATTTTATGTATTTTTTTATTTTCTTTTAAGGCCTCTAGGGCTACATTTTTACCATATATTTTCATTATTTCACCTCAATTAAATTTAGTATTTCATGTAGTCTTTCAGTATCATTTAGATATAGGTCTCCAAGTAATGATTCAAATCCTGTGGATAATTTATAAGTAATTATATCAGTATTTTTAGGGTGACTATTATTTTTGTAATTTCTTCCTCTTTTTACTATGTCTAATTCATCATTAGTTAATAGATTATTATCTATTAAATAGTTTAATGCTTTTACTTCTCCTTTTGCGGATACATATTCTACTTGTTTTTTTTGGATTTTTTCTATATCATTATATCCTAATTTTATTAATTTCTCTCTTATATAAAGGGAATAGATAGCATCTCCAAGTAAGGCAAGTACTTGGATGTTAATTAATTTTGTATTCATAATAACCTCAATTCTGTTGTTATTATATATTATTTATTTGCTTATGTCAATTGATTAAAAAGAAAAAGAGCATTAAGCTCCTTGATTGTAATTTTGCTGTATTTGACCAAACATTGATGGACCATTATTTGGAACATTATTTACTGGTATTGGATTGTTTACTGGTTCTGTTGTTTGTCCAAAAAATGGAGTATTTTGAATATTTGGATTAGTGTTTGGCATAGTATTTTGGCTTGTGTTAAAGTTATCTGTAGTTTCCATCATATTACCAATAGTAGGCATCTGTGGTTCCCAAAGATTTCCACTGAAATTTACCTGCGTGCTATTATTTTGTACTGGCATGCTTTGTGGTACTTCAAGTGAAGGAATATTATCATTTATGTTATTGTTTACTGGTACTGTTGGTTCACTTGATATTGGAATTGTTTCTCCTAGTGGTTTATTATTTTGTACTTCATTAACTGGAACACTTCTTGGTATGTTAAATGTTGGTATATTCATATTTGATGTGGTACTCTCTGGGGTATTTGTAGTATTTGGTGCTTCAAATGTTGGAATATCAAGTTTTGCTTTTGGCACATCTACTTTTACTGGTTCAACAATACTTTTTGTTTCTCCACTATTTTCTTCACTATTGTATTTACTATTTAATACCTTTAGGGTCTCTCTTGTGGGATTTGTTAATAGTTCATTTGTTATATCCTCTAATTCTTCTTTACTTAGATACTTCATATAGGTACCCCTCCTCTATTCTAAATAGATTATAATATAAAAAAGAAAAAAAGTAAATATAATTTCACTTTTTTATATTAAATTATCTCTATCATAAATATTTATATTATATAAACTATAAACATCTATATTTGATACCTTAGTAAACTTAATAAAACATAAGTCCTCAATAACTATATCTTTATCTTTAGATAGTTTAAATTCTTTTTTTATACCATTTTTTAGTTTAGAATTATCTAATCCTGCTTTAACTATATTTAAATTATTGGCTAGATATATGGTAATATTATTATCACTAAAATAATCTATTCTTACTTTGTTATCAATTATTAATGAGCCTTTTCCTTTTAACTGATAGCTTCTTGGTTTTATTTCTTTTTTAGGTGTTATTCTCTTTATCTCTTTTAAGTCTAATTTATTTATTATACTTCCTTCGGATATTAAACCTGGTGTGTCCACAATATGAATATCCTCTAGGTCTATTTCTATTTTATTTAGAGTTGTTGATGGATAAATACTGGTAGTTACTTCGATATCTTTTTCAGAGTAATTTTTTATTATTTTATTTATTAGTGTTGATTTACCTGAATTGGTATTACCTATAAAGTATACTTCTTTATTATTACTGTATTTTTTTATTTTATTCATTAGACTATCTAAATTATAATTTTTTACTGAACTTATTACTTCAATATCTAGATAGTTATTTACTCTCTTTGATACATAGTCTATTAACTTATAATCTTTTACTGATTTTGGTAATAAATCTTTTTTTGTTAAAACTATTATTACATTATTAAAGTTATTTATGATATCTAAGTTTAAGCTTAGTAGTGAGGTAAGATAAACTACTAGTGAGTCTTTAGGAATACTATTTAATATATTTTGATAGTCTTTATTATCTAGTGTTACTTCTTTATATTCACCATAGTATTTTAATTTAAAACATCTTTCACAAATATCTTTATTTAAATCATCTACATAGCCTTCTTTATCTATGTTATCATTTTGAAGTAATACTCCACATCCTGAACATTTCTTAGTCATAATATTCTCCTACTTTAAAGATTCCCTCTTTGGTCATCTTATTTATTTTTTTTCTTTCTATATATCTATGAATTTTAGTAAATGGCATATCAATATTTGACATTGGATTTACTAAGATTGTTGTTATTCCTACTTTATTACCACCATATATATCAGTAACTAATTGGTCTCCAATTATGGCAACTTCAGATAAATCATATTTATATAAATCTAATATTTTTATAAAGTTTTTCTTTCTTGGCTTTCCTGCTTTGGCACAGCAATCTACTTTTAATTCTTTTTTAAATGGAGATAATCGCTCTTTTGGTGAATTAGAAAATATTATTACTTTGAAGCCTTGTTCGCTTAATTTATCAAATAAGTTTTTTAATTTTTTGGTAGGTGTTCTATCAACATAAGGTACACACGTATTGTCTAAATCAAATAGTAGACATTTGATACCATTTTCTTTTAATTTATCATAATTTATTGTATATATACTTTTTTGATAAGCATCTGGATAAAAGTAATTCATTTTCCACGTATAATCAATCTTAAGGAATTATTAATTCTCTAGATTGATTTTTCCTTTCTCATATCTTTATTACTTATTTAT
>CAKOQV010000026.1 GCA_934101345.1 uncultured Bacilli bacterium | reverse complement strand
GATTTACAGCCCCCCCCTAATTAACTTGCAGTTAACTTTTTTAATTACTTTTTTGTTCATAAGAGGAGCCTCCTTCCTGTTGATTTGTGAATTATTTGAAATTTTTTTAATAAATTCTACAAAACATTTATCAATTTATTTCTTCTTACCTTACATATAAAATAATATCATAGTTTTATACTTTTATCAATATCATTTTAGAAAATATATATTAATAAATATACAAATCAAAACAAGATAAGCTTAAAGTTATCTTGTCCATTCAAATTCAAAATCAAGTATTCTAACAGTATCTCCCTCTTCAATACCATTTTTCACAAGTTCTTCATCAAGACCCATTTTTCTAAGTTTATTAGAAAATCTTTCATAAGCCTCTTCGGTATTAAAGTTAGTCATTCTAAATAATTTTTCAATAGTATCTCCTCTTACTACAAAGACATCTTTATCTTTAGAAATAGTAAATGGTTTTTCTTTCTTAAATTTATATAAAACATGACTTTCCTGAACATCATCAGTATATAATACTTCTCTATCTATTTCTTTTACTAAAGTAGATAATCTATCTATTACTTTATCAAGACCATCATTTATTAAAGCCGTTACTTCGTATATATCTTCATTCTTAATCTTTTCTTTAAACTTCTTTAAATTTTCTTTAGCTTCTACACCATCCATTTTATTAGCTATTATTATTTCTTTCTTAGTTAATAATTTAGGACTAAAGTCCTCAAGTTCTTTTCTTATTGCGACATAATCTTCATATGGATCTCTTCCTTCAGTACCTGCCATATCTATAACATGAGCAATAATCTTAGTTCTTTCTACATGTTTTAAGAACTTATGACCAAGACCTACACCTTCACTTGCTCCTTCAATTAGACCAGGAAGATCCGCTACTACAAAAGTATTATCATTTGTTTTTACTACTCCTAAATTTGGTGATAAGGTAGTAAAATGATAATCTGCTATTTTAGGATTGGCATTTGATATCATAGATAGAATAGTACTCTTACCTACCGAAGGCATACCTACTAATCCAACATCAGCAATCATTCGTAGTTCTACTTTGATATTCCTTACTTCTCCTGGTTCTCCTTTTTCGGCATATGATGGACATGGATTACTTCTAGTGGCTAGGCTGACATTTCCTCTTCCTCCTCTACCGCCATAAGCTATCGTCGCCATTTCTCCTTGCTTAGTTAGATCCGCTATTACTACACCAGTGTCGGCATCTTTAACAGTGGTTCCTACTGGTACTTTGATAATAACATCTTCACTATTACTACCAAACTTATTTTTACCTTCACCATTTTCACCATTGTTACCTTTAATTTTCTTTTGATATCTTAAATCTATTAGAGTCTTTAAACCTTCATCTGCTTTAAATATTATATCTGAACCTTTACCGCCATTACCACCGAATGGTCCTCCCATTGGTACACAGGCTTCTCTTCTAAAGGCCATACAACCATTACCACCAGTACCAGCTTCTACTTTCATTATTACTTCATCAACAAACATATTATCACTATCCTTCGTATTTTACTTTATAGGTAACTACTAAATATAGTATTAAAATTAGCATTATATATATTCCAGTTACCCATATTATCTTAAGATAATTTATTTTTTTCTTTTCTTTCTTTTCTTTCATTTTTAAAATTCCTTACTTTATTTACTATTTTATCATATAATTCTCCTAAAAAATCTATAACATAAGTATCTATAAAACCAAGGACTAAAATGAAGATGATACTTACTATACCAAATTTTGAAACTAAAAACAAGTCTGGAAGTAAAATTAGTAGTTCAAAAAATGATATACTACAGAATATTAAGAGAATTTTTCGCCATAAATTAAGTGGTTTACATATTGTATATAATAGTCTTAGAGTTATTAATCCTGTTAGGGATACTACTACTAGTCTATAGTTATTAAAGTCTTGACCAAAGATACTACAGAACATTATTATTATGAATATATTTAACATTACCATTATTCCATTTGGTAGGGCATTTCTAAAGACATTTACTATGAAATCTTTACCTACTTTGTTATAGTTTGGTTCTAGTGCTAGAAAGAATGATGGTATTCCTACACAAATAGCACTAATTAGTGATAACTGAATTGGATAGAATGGATATTCATATGATAATATTATTGATGATAGAGATAGTAACAAGGAGTATGTTGTTTTAATTAGATACATTGAGGCTACTCTTTCGATATTATTTACTACTCTTCTTCCTTCATTTACAATTCCAGGTAAAGTACTAAAGTCGTTATTTGTTAGAACTACTTCACTTACGCTTTTAGCGGCCCCAACACCACTTCCTAGGGCAATACCACAGTCAGCTTCTTTTAAGGCAAGGATGTCATTTACACCATCACCAATCATACTAACAGTATTATTTTCTTTTAGAGCTTTGATTACTTTTTGTTTATCACTTGGAGTCATTCTACCAAAGATGGTTATTTCCTTGACAACTTTTACTAATTCATCATAATCTTTTGGTAAGTCTTTACCTTCAATAAATCTATCATAGCCGTCAAATTCTAGCTGCCTTAGAATATTGGATACAGTAACCGGATTATCTCCAGATATTATTTTTATTTCAACATCCTGGTGTTTGAAGTAATTTAAAGTATCTTTAGCACTTGCTCTAACATTATCTTTTAGGATAATAAAGGCATCTACTTTAATATTGGTATTACCACTAGCAAGAGTAATTATTCTATAGCCTTTTAATATATACTTAGTTAATTCTTCATAATCTGTTAATTTTTTATCGGTAATATATTCTAGAGCTCCTAGATAGTACTTGGTATCATTTATTGTGGTAATACTACACTTTTTGCTTGATGAAAAGGCTGTTCTATCAGTTACATTTAGACTGGTCTTAACTCCATATTTTTTCTTTAGAGCAATGTCGGTAGCATTATTTCCTTCTTCAGTATTGATATTGGCTATTATTTCGTCTATATCTATTTTATTATTAAGTACTACGGTATTCACTACTTCCATAGTACCATCAGTTATAGTACCCGTTTTATCTAGGCATAATACATCAGTACATGATAGTATTTCAATACCATGTAACTTTTGAATAAGTACTTTCTTCTTAGCCATTTTTAATACTCCGGCTGTTAAGGCTATTGAAGTAAGCAAGACTAGACCTTCAGGTATCATACCTATTATACCCGCTACTGTGGATAGTATAGCTTCCCTATAGGTTAGTCCACTACGAAAATACTGACTTATAAATAAGAGAAGACCTACGGGTACGATTAAAAATGTTATTATTTTTAGAATTTTATTAATAGTATTTTGTAAGTATGAAGTATTATCTTTTACAGAAGCAGCATCTTTTACTAGAGAACTAGCATAACTATCTTTAGTTAAACCTACTACTTTAGCATAGGCTGTACCACTAGTAACTATTGATCCAGAAATTATTTTATCATCTTTCTTTTTCTGAATAGCATTTGATTCACCAGTAATAATACTTTCATCTACCTCTAGTGAACTACTCTTTATTACCTCAAGATCAACAAGAATATTATCTCCTGATGATAGATAAAGAGTATCTCCTAGTACTATTTCTTCTTTTGGTATTTCTTCTTTTTTTCCATCACGAATTACTGTTACTTTTTCCTGATTAGTAACTCTAATATTATCTAGAGTTCTCTTTGCTTTTAATTCTTGATAGATAGCTATTATAGTATTAAATACTGCTGTTCCTATAAAGGTAGCATTTTGAATAGAACCAGTAGTTAACGTTAATACCATTAGAGCTATATTTAAAATATTAAATAATGTTATAGTATTAGATAATACTATTTCTTTAGTAGTTCTTGTATATTTTACTTTTTCATCGTTAGATAGTCCATTATTTTTTCTATATTCTACTTCTTGCCTAGTTAAACCTTCCATAGTTAGCCTCCTTATAAGTTAAAAGAGCTATATAGCTCTTATCTACTAAAATATCCTCCACCACTATAATATATAGCAGGAAAATTTATTATATTTCTTGGATTAAACGAATTAGCATTAAAGTTATATGCATTATGACCATAAGCCATACCAAAGTGTAAGTGTGCACCACCAGTACAACCATCATAAGACTGAGTAGAACCACCGCCTACCTCACCTATCTTTGTACTAGGTGTTACCACTTGATCAACAGATACAGATATTCTAAGTAAATGCATATATACCGTAGTATAAGGAACACCATTAACATTATGATATACCCAAACCATATTACCACCACAACTTGAATAATTTACTATTCTAGCTACTACTCCGTTAGCAGCAGCATAAGCAGTAGTCCCTTCACTAACACAGTCTAAATCTATACCATGATGTCCACCACCACCTGACCAGTCTTGTCTAATATTATATCCAGTATATTCACTAGTTACGCATCCCCAGTTAAGTGGGTAACTCCACCCAGTTGCAGTTATTGTAACATTACTATTATTATATTTTCTACCACATGTAGATATTTCTTCATTGTTTTTACATCCTTTAGTAGTTAGTCTAGATATTTCTGCTTTCATATCTTTAATATCTTCCTCAATCGTAGTACCTTCTTCTTTATAATTAGATAAATTAGATCTTAAGGTAATTAATTTAGAATTCAAATTATCACCTTCAGTCTCAAGGTTACTTCTTTTTGAAGATAAATCAGTTTTCTTTTTTTCAAGTTCTTCAACTAATTTAGTTAATTCATTCATCAAATTATCATTATATTCAGTAAGTTGTGAAGCAACAGAATATCTATATATAAAATCAGTATATGAATCAGCTTCAAAAACATATTCTAAGTATACATTTTCTCCAGAAGACACCTGAAGAAACTTTAATAGTTCATCAGTCTCATCCTTTTTTTCTTCAATCTTCTTTTGATTATCGTTAATATCATCTTCTGTCTTTTTTATATCACTCTTAATATTATTTATTTTAACAGTAAGAGCATTAACTTCACTAGTTAAAGATTTAATTTGATCATCAGTTAATTTCTTATTATTTTTATTTTCTTCATATTTAGCCTCTAAATTAGATAATTCTTTTTTTAAATCTCCAAGTGTCTTAGCTTTAACTTTATAAGTCGGTATAAACGCTACCACAAATATCATCAAAATAACCAATATCTTCTTATTCATTCATATCACATCTTCCATTATAATTATATATTAAATATATTTTTTAGTCAATTGATTTATTTTAATTTACATTATTTAACACCTTCCACTAAAATTTAGGGACATCAAAAAAATATAGTAACAACAATAGTTACTATATTTTAAAATAACTTTTAATAAATGTTATGCTGTAAATGTAGCAGAAACTCTACCGCCTTCAGCACCGGCATTTAATGTTACAGTACCAGTATAACTACCAGTAGCAAGGTTACTAGTATCTTCTGGTTTATTTTGAGCATTTTCTGCATCATTTGCTAGGTAAACCATTAAATAAACAACTTTATCAGTATTAGCAGTTAAGCCAAGTGATTTTCCTGTTTCTTTAAAGTTTAAATCAAGATTTACGCCTTCACCAATAGTACCAAATGCTTTGCCAGTTTCAACTGTAGTTAAAGCTACAGCATCAGTTAAAGTAGTAGTTGTTGCATCAATAGCAGCATCAGTAGCTGTAAATAAAGCATACTTCCAATCTTCCTTAACAGTTACACCGTTAAGTTGTAAATCTAAAGTTACAGTAGCAGCAGTTACAGTTTCAGTTGAGCCTGCAGTAATTCTATAAACATGGCATCCAGTATAACCAGAATTTTCACATTTAGCAGCAAGTGCAGCATTTACACCAGCAATATCATTAGTCATAGTAGCAGGTACTAAATTCTTATTAGTTACTTGTGCATCAGTGAACTCTAACTTTTCAGCCTTCATTTTTAATGCTGTTCCAGATAAGTCTAAAGTACTACCTTTGATATCATCAGGGTTTGTTGAAGCTTGTGCACTAAAGTATGCAAATGTAGCACCAATTATAGCTACTACTAATGTGGCAACACCTACTACAGCGTAAAATACGCCAGGTCCCTTTCTGTTATTTTCTTCCATTTTTTTCAATCCTCCTTTACAATAATAATTGTAACAAATATAACATATTTTTGCAATACCTTTTTTACATAATTTTCATTTTATTTTAAGTTTTAAATATTAAGCTAAATAATTTTTACCATCTATATCTATAGGTGATTCCTCATCCATACCAGGTAATTTCAAGCTATCAATATCATCTTTATCATTAATAGGTAAAGATTTTACATTTTCTTCAACAGTATTCTTATAATTAGTAAAACTTCTATTAGAAACAAATAATTTAGATTTATCAACCTTATTAACATCATAAGAATTAATTATCCAAAATTCATACAATAATTTCAAAATACTATCCGTCATAACACTATTTTCAATAGAAGATAATTTATCTTTTTCTATCCTAATATTATTTTCTAAAACAAATATTTCATTAAGAATACTTTCTTGTTTTTCAATCAAAATATCCTGAGATATCAATGTATCATAAGTATTTGGATATTTCTTTTTATCCATCATTTCTTTTAACTTATTTCTTTTTATTACAAGTTCATTATAATTACTTTGTTTTTCAATTAACAAATATAAAATATTCTGAACACTAATATCTACATTTTTAATATCTTCATATAATATATTTCTATATTTACCAAATGTATCTTCATTAAACTTAGATAAAAGAGTATCTTCAAGTAAGATATTATCTACTTCATATTCATCTTTTGTTTTATTTAATTCTTCTAATTTATCACTATCTAGTTTAATACTTTCTAATACCTTAAAATATCTCTCTTTAGCGGCTAAATACTTTAAAATATTATTATATCTTTCTTGATATTCAGGTAACTCTTCCAATAAATTATTTTCTTTCAAATATTTTATTATTTTTTCTACTCTTACTTTTTCTTCCTCAATAGTAGCAGTAATATAATCAAATTTATCCATCATTAACCTCCATATAAGATAACTTCTTATAATTATCTACTGTTTTATTAACTAGAATACTCTTCTTTTCTTTCCTTAATTCATTACTTTGTTCTTCCTCAATTTGTTCTATCTTATCTATAGCTTCTCTTGTTATTTGATTTCTTATAGTATTTTCAGCAGCTCTACTAATACATTCACACATTCTAAGCTGATACATTATATAAAATGTAAGTAAACTATAGATCATACTAGTAATATCTGTCTCTATAACAAAATCTTTATTACTATAATATTCTCCTTCGAACTTTAAAGGAAATAAATTTAACTTCTTAAATTCAAAAGAAGTACTAGAATTATAATGATTATAATATAGATTAATCTCACTATAAGATGAATTATGTATAGATTCATCTATAGTCTTCTCTATTTTAGCAAGTTCATTATTAAAATTATCCTTCTCTATTTTCAATAAAGTTTTATCATCAGTATATATTATTTTTTTACCTATAATTATCTTATAATCATCTTTATCTTGTCTTATTTGATGAGCTATTTGTGAATTAAAATTACCACAAAAGCCATAATCATTAGCTATATATATATTTAACTTAGGATTATCAGGATTAGGTACAATTATTTTCTTATCTAAAACTAAATTTCTATTATATAAAATACTTCTTATTATATTAGTAATTTCATCACCAACATTCTGATAATGACTAGCTTCTTTTTTAGAAGCTTCAATTCTAAGTAAAGAGTGGAAATTCATTACCTTAACTACATTTTTTATTCTCATTATTACCACCCTTCCTAACATATTTATTTTTAATTACAACACTTTTAATATTTCTAAGTAATGTATATGACAAATATAATAAAAGAAATATCATTAAAAATACCAAAAGTAATAACATCCATACTGAGTTATATTCATTTACTATATAGTCATGAATTAAATATACAAGCTTAATTCCTCCAAGAGCTACCAAATTTAATAATAAATTAACAATTAATAATTTATCTTTAATTAAAAAGCCACTAATAAAAGTTAGAAATAAAGAAATACAAACTATATACAAATCCAAATTAGCAAAAGAAGACATAACATATAGCAGAAATATATAGCGGACAATACTACAAGATAAACTAATGATTTCTTTATTTTTCATTCCTTGTAATATTCCATATATACTAACTTCACTTTTTTCGGGATTAAATCTCTTAATTAATATTTTTAATATAATATAAAGTGTTAACAATACTAATAAACAAACACTAGCAAAATAAACTATATCATTCATACTATCCCTCTTTTATCATTAAATTAAAAACATTATCACTATTCATATAAAAGGCTCTGATATCTTTAAAAGATAAATCAATATTTTCATTTTTTATATCAACAGATCCATCTATTTCTCCTATTATAGGTAAATAATCTTTCATAATCAAAAGATTATAATCCTTACTAATTATCCTTATAATTTTAATATTTTCATATACTCTTAAACCATTCTTAATATCAAATACCTTTACTTTTATTCCGTCCATGTTATTTTACCTATATATCTAAATTTACTTTCATCTACATCATCATACTTACCTTCAAGAATATTTTCTACATCATTAAGTACATCATTTATATCAACAAATTCACCTTTAATATTAGTAAATGGTTCTGCTACAAACATTGGTTGTGAGAAATAGTTTCTTAACTTTCTTGATCTATGGAATATTTTTTTATCTTCTTCAGATAGTTCTTCAATACCCAGTACAGCAATAATTTCTTCCAGTTCTTCATATCTAGTTAGATAAGCAAGTACTTTTTCAACTAATCTAAAATGTCTTTCACCTATCTTTTCAATATCTATTAATTTAGAAGTAGATTTAAATACATTAATCGCCGGATATAAACCTAATTCTGCTATTTTTCTATCAAGTACTATTTGTCCATCCATATAACTCATTGTGGTTTGTACAGCATCATCAGTTAAATCATCAGCCGGTATATAAATAGCTTGGAATGAAGTAATAGAACCATTATCATTAGAATTTATTCTCTCTTCAATACTACTTATTTCACTAGCCATATTAGATGGATAACCATTTTCTATTAATAATTCTTTTAAGTCAGTAGCTATTTCTGCCTTAGCTTGAATAAATCTATATATATTATCTATAAATATTAATACATCTTCTTTTTTCTCATCTCTTAAATACTCAGCCATTCTAAGTCCAGTACTTACACTCTTACTTCTTGATATTGGATTATCACCCATTTGCCCATATACCATAGCCATCTTATCAAGTAAGTTAGAACTTTTCATATCTTCATATAATTCTTTACCTTCACGGCTTCTTTCTCCTGCTCCAACAAATACTGCTCTTGCATTAGAACTAGCATATATATTATGAATTAACTCTTTAATAAGTACTGTCTTACCAACTCCAGCACCTCCAAGTAATCCCATTTTAAATCCCTTTTGTAAAGGAGCAAAGAAGTCAATTACTTTAATACCTGTCCATAATGGTTCAGTTTCAACTTTTACTTCTTTTAAAGATACAGCACTATTATTCGCAGATACTTTTCTTTCACTTTCAAATGGTAAACCATCGATAGGATTACCATATGAATCAAATATTCTTCCTAATATTTTATCAGAATATTCTACTTCTAACTCATCAGCTTTCTTTAAAACTATACTACCTTTTTGTAGTCCTCTAGTAGAATATAAACTTACACAAGTAGCAGATATATTATTTACTTCAACCACTTCAAATAAATACTTTTCCTCAGTATCTCCTTCTACTTTAAGGATATCTCCTATTTTTACATTAGTATTAGATAATATTATCTCAATAGATATATCACTAATCTTTATTATCTTACCTACTTGCATTATCTTCACCTTCTTCTAGGAACTTATATAATTCTAACATTTCTTCCTTACTTTTTGGAGAAAATTTATTTTGACTTAACTTATCAAGTATCTTTTTGCCTTCTTTCATCCTATGTTGTAATTCTTCTCCCATTTCATCAATATTAGCAAGTTCATATATA
Source organism: uncultured Bacilli bacterium (assembly GCA_934101345.1). GTDB lineage: Bacteria > Bacillota_I > Bacilli_A > RF39 > UBA660 > CAG-302. Next base: position 6,170 of record CAKOQV010000026.1, on the reverse strand, counting down.
TCCCTAACTTCCAAATATTCTAGTAATTCTCTTCTTACTAAACTACCTAATTTCTTCATATCAGGAGCTTGTACATTACCACCAAGTCTAGATACTGATAATCCATAATTTAATGCTGGCTTTTGTCCTTTAGCAAAGTTTTTACTAGATAAAACAAGCTGCCCATCACATATAGATATAATATTTGTAGATATATAATCAGTAATATCTGAAGACTTAGTTTCTACTATTGGAAGTATTGTAATAGAACCACCATTCTTATGTTGACATCCTTTTTCTAGTAGTCTAGAATGAGCATAAAAGATATCGGAAGGATAAGCATCTCTACCTGGAGTTTTACCACTAGCAAGAGATATCTGTCTATATACATCAGCATGTTTCTTTAAATCATCTATTACTACTAATACATCATAAGAATCCATCATCATCTCTTCTGCTATAGAAAGAGCAACATAAGGAGTTAAATATGTTCTATTAGGAAGTTCATCATTAAATGAAGCAATAATAATTGTATAAGAAGCAGCGCCTCTCTTAGTAAGATCATAATAAATATCTTTAACTTCCTTCTTAGTCTTACCTATAGCTACATAAATACATACCATATTTTTATCTTTTTGATTAACTATAGCATCTAAGGCTATTTGCGTTTTACCTGTCTTTTTATCTCCTATTATTAATTGTCTCTGTCCCCTACCAATAGGATATAACATATCAATACCAGTAATACCAGTTAAAAACTCTCTAGTAACTAGATCTCTATCCATAATAGTAATAGGTTCATTCTCAATTGGTACTTCTACTAAGTTGTCAAACTTCTTGCCGGCTATTAAATCATTACCAAAAATATCAATAACTTTACCCATTGAATCCATACTAAATAAACATTTAAATTGTTTCTTTAAAGCATATACAGAGTCACCAGGATTTATTTTTTCTTTTACTTCAATTAGAGAAATAGTGACATTATTTTTACCTACCGCAAAAACAAATCCTTTAGCCTTATCATCAATATTTACTTCTTCATAATAAGTAATATCATTAAGTCCTGATACAATAACAGTATAAGGATTAACTTTTATTACTTTACCAACAGAAAAGATATTATCATTATTCTTAATATCTTCAACCTTTTTATCTACTTTATTAAGTCCCATATCACACATTCCCTTCATTCAAACTAAAGTCATATACTTTATTTTTATAAATTATCTTAATTCCTTTATATATATTATCAGACACTTTAGTTTTAATTTTACTATCAATATAATCATAATTAATATTTTTATTTGGTACAAGTACAGTAACCTTAGGATTATTAATTTCTATTAGTCTATCCAAATAATCAATAAAATCCACCATGTTAAATTTATTACTTATAACAAATATTTCATATACTTTATATTCTTCATCAGTTAATAATTCTTTCAAATACTCATCTCTCTCTTCTGGTAATAAAGTTTCTATTTTGTATATTTCATCAGGTGTAAATTTATCTCTAAGTTTAAGAGTAAAATCATATTTATTATTATCCTTAATATTTGATAAAAAATCTTTAAGTAAATCTTCATAATTAATTATAAATTTTTCTTCTATTTTTTTATTTAATTCAAATATATTTTTATCAAGATAATTAGTCTCAGTAAGCATATCAATAATACTACTATCAAAATCATAGTTAGGAGTATCTATATTATTATCAGAATTCTTTAATCCATTCTTTCTTTTTTCTAATTCACTTTCTAATTCAGAAAGTTTCTTTTCCTTTTCATCTATCAAATAATCATACTCTTGTAATTTATCTACAAAGTATGATTTAGATTTTTTATCTACCTCTTTTACCATGTTTTTAAGCATTAAACTCATTAATACTACAAGTAGTATAATAACAGCAAAAGAGATAATAATTAAAGTCATATTATCCCACTAATGGATTAAAGAATAATAATAAGAAACAAAATGCAAATAAAAATAATAAGAATATTGAAAATATTATTAATATTGTCATTATTGAATGTACTACATCATTTTTAGTTTCTGGATTTCTTCCAACAGCCTCAGCTACTCTTCCACCAAGTAATCCAACACCTAATCCCAATCCTAAAAATGCAAGTCCAACCATTACCCCTATTCCAATTGCAGTTGCAGATAAAATACTTTCCATAATTTCCTCCTTATAATTTATCTATTTCTTCATCAATATATCTACTACTAACATCTATATTTGTTTGGTAGCACAATTTATTTATATCTTTTAATTTTACTACATAATATAATTTACCATCTCTAATATATAAATTCATTATATCCGGTAGATTCTCTCTTATTCTAATTATATATTTATAACTATTATCATTAAACTCAGTACCAGTAACTTCTTCATTAGTAATAGCATCTACTACCTTAACACTAGTATCATCTAATTTTATATATTCATTAAATAATGAATCTGCTATATCCTTATAAGTAACTTTAGTCATATTTAAAAGACTATCATTGTCTACTAGTTTATTATCTTTTAAATTATAATTCAAAGTCAAAATTTCTTCATAATTAGATAATTCACCATATAAAACATATTTAATTTTTATAGATAAAATATTTTTATATATTGTTTTATTTATATCAGTATCAATAACATTATTAATATTAATTTTATTTTGACTATTTATAAAATCATTAATAACCTTATTATCAATATTTTTTAAATAAACCATATTACCCTTGATATAAGCATAATCATCTATCTTATAACTAACAAAGTCATTATTTAAATATGAATGTTTATGATTATAAGCATAAATCCAATAAGTACTTATAGCTATAATAATACTAAATACTATAGCAAAAATAAGAAAAGTTCTTGTATAATCATAACTAGTTTGTATCTTTTTTTTCTTTTTCATATGATACCTACTTTCCTACTATATAAAGTATACCATCTTGAAGTTTTTTAGTCAATTACAATAAAATGATTTTTAAAATTTTTTAATACAAAAGAGAGATAACTATCCATCATCTCTCTCATAATCACAATTTATACATTTAATTTTATCTTTTTTTTCTACCAAAGTGCCATTACATTTAGGACATTTTTCTTCCAAAGGTTTATCCCATGAAGCAAAATCACATTTAGGATAATTAGAGCAACCATAAAATATTTTACCTCTTTTAGTTTTCCTTTCAATTATTTTACCATCACATTTAGGGCAATCCATTACTTCTACTACTTGTTTTTCCTCTTTATCATTCTTTATATACTTACAAGTAGGATAGTTCGAGCAGGCAATAAACTTACCATATCTACTTTGCTTTATTACTAAATCACTTCCACAGTTAGGACATTTTTCGCCAGTCTTTTCAGGAGCCTTTTTCTCCATTTCTTTAAATGCCACTTCTACCTTAGGTTCAAAATCATCATAAAACATTCTAAGAAGTTTATACCATTCCATATTTCCTTCTGCTATTTTATCTAAATCATCTTCCATATTTTTAGTATATTCAACATTAATAATATCCTTAAAGAACTCTTGTAATTTATCAGTAGTTTCTATACCAACTTCTGTAGGTACAAATTTTTTATCTTCAATCTTAACATAATTTCTTTCTTTTATAGTATCAATAGTCTTAGCATAAGTAGAAGGTCTGCCAATACCAAGTTCTTCCATCTCTTTAATTAATTTACTTTCTGTATATCTAGCAGGAGGTTTAGTAGTATGTGAAGAATACTCTATTTTATTAGATACAATAACATTACTATTATAAGTACCAAAATCAGGAAGAATAGTATCTTCACTATCTTCATAAGCATTATATACTTTTAAATATCCATCAAAAATAAGTACTTGACCAGTAGCCTTAAATTGATAATTGTTATTATCTAATATAACAGTAGTAGCTTCTACCTTAGCGTCTTTCATAAGTGAAGCTAAAGCTCTATAATAAATAATTTTATATAACTTATATTCATCATTAGATAAATATTCTTTAATATTATCTGGATTTCTATTTATTGAAGTAGGCCTAATAGCCTCATGAGCATCTTGAACATTTTCAGTCTTATTACTCTTTTTAACATAACCGACATATTCACTACCATAGTTATCTTTAATATATCCATAAGTTTCTTTAACAAACTCATCAGAAAGTCTTACCGAATCAGTTCTCATATAAGAAATTAAACCGACAGTTTCACTACCTAAATCAATTCCTTCATATAGTTTTTGTGCAATAGTCATAGTCTTTTTAGAAGTAAAACCAAGTTTATTTGAAGCCTCTTGCTGAAGTGTACTCGTAGTAAATGGAAATTTACTTTTCTTAGCTTTCTCTTTCTTATCAACACTAACTATCTTAAAAGCATTAGATAATTTACTTAATATTTCCTTAGCCTCTACTTCTTTCTTAATTTCAATATTCTTATAATTATAAGTATCAAGTCTAGCACTAAAATCATTAAAATAAGCATCTATTTCAAAATACTCTTCTGGTATAAAAGCTTCAATTTCTCTTTCTCTATCTACAATTAACTTAAGAGCTACCGACTGAACTCTACCCGCAGACTTTCCACCAGTTTTAGATTGCATAAGTTTACTAAGTCTAAAACCAATAATTCTATCTAAAATTCTTCTTGTTTCTTGTGATTTAACTAAATTATCATCAATTTTTCTAGCTTTATCAAAAGAATCTAAAACAGCTTTCTTTGTTATTTCATTAAATACTATACGATCATAATTTTTGTCATTTAGACCTAACACATCATATAAATGCCAACTAATAGCCTCTCCTTCACGATCGGGGTCGGTTGCTAGGTAAACAAAATCAGAATCCTTAACATCTTTTTTTAATTCTTTTACTATTTTATTTTTACCCTTAATTATCTGATAATCAGGCTTAAAATTATTTTCAATATCAACACCAAAGCCAAACTTTCCAGAAGTAGATAAATCTCTAATATGCCCAACAGAAGATACAACTTTGTATCCATTTCCCAAATATTTTTCAATTGTTTTACTTTTATGTGGAGACTCCACTATTACTAATTTCTTTGACATAGACTTCTTTCCTTTCTGTAACATTATATACTAATTCATAAACAAAATGCAAGTATTTTTTTTATTTTCCCACAATATAACACAAATGACTTCCAAAAGGAAGTCACTATATATATAAACACAAGCTAAAGCTTATGACATTATATATTATGCAATAAATTATAAAATAGTTACATCTTATCTTTAATTTTATAATAATTCTTATTTTATCTTATATTAATTACAAATTTTTATTTTATAACCATTTAAATATTTGTCATAGCACACATCTTATATTAATCATATCATATTTTCGATAATTCATCTAGTTTTTTATTAGTGTTAAATAAAATCCAAAGTTCCCGAACTTTTAAACTTGGGAAATAAGTCTTGAACAAAAATTTGGATTTATAGTATAATTGTATCAGCACTTGGAGGATATGGCAATGTTTTGGGGAAAACAACCAGAGCGTCAAGTGTTGTTATACAAAAAAAGAAAGATTATTCTATATTCATAGAATTTTTTTCTTTTTTTTGGAAACCAAAAGCGTTAATTCCCTTATGCTAAACTTTTCGAGTAACTTTTAACTTTCCTATTTATCTCATTATTTATTAATTCATTTTTTATCTCATTATAATAATTCATATCTACTCCTTTCTATGGACTACATGTTTCAATCTTTAATTTATTATTTTTAATCTTAAACATAATACTTCCATCTTGATCCGTCCTATAAATTTTTGACTCTTTTAGATTATTTAAAACTCCTTTGTTTGGATGACCATAACGATTATTTTTTCCAACACTAATAATAGAATACTTAGGATTAATTTCATTTATAAAATTTTCACTACTACTTGTCTTACTTCCATGATGTCCTACTTTTAAGACATCAATATCATTGATGTTATATTTGTTTAATATGTCTTTTTCTTTTTCTACTTCTGCATCACCCATAAATAAGAATTTATAACTATTTAGTTCTGTATAAATAACATTACTATTATCATTTTCATTATCATAAATTTTAGTATTTAAAAAATAAAATTTATATTTATCTAAATTTAAATCTTTAATACAAGAATAATATTTAATATTTTTCTCATTTAATAATTTAATAAGATCACTTTCAAGATTATTAT
>CAKOQV010000025.1 GCA_934101345.1 uncultured Bacilli bacterium | reverse complement strand
ATAAATAAGTAATAAAGATATGAGAAAGGAAAAATCAATCTAGAGAATTAATAATTCCTTAAGATTGATTATACGTGTTTATGAAATATTTAAAATCACTTATTTTATCTTTTAAAGAGATATTTATAATGTTTATTTTGCAATATGTTGTACTTATTGCTTGTATTGTTTGCTTAGGCAAAGATAGGTCTATTGTAATTGGCACTATACTTGTTTGTGCTGTTGAAATTTTGTATGTAATTCTTAAACTTAGGAATGATAAACCTGCTATTGGAAAACATAATCTTTTTCCTTATGTATTAATGGGTATTGGCATTACTACTAGTTACAATATGATTTTGTTTGCAATGGGACTGGGTAATAATGTTACGGTGGATATAAATATTTTTCTTAATATTATAGTTTCTGGAATTGTGGGGCCTATATTTGAGGAAACTTTGTTTAGGTATAGTTTTATTAATAGTTTGAAAAAATTTAATAGTCAAAAAATGGTAATTTTTATTTCCTCTTTAGTATTTGCTATCTGTCATACAGGAATTACTACTTGTATATATGCTTTTATTATTGGTATGGTTAATGCATATTTATATTTAAAAAAGAAAGATATTTTAATACCTATTGTTATTCATATGTCTGCGAACATCTTTGTAAATATTTTGAATACTTATAATTTATATGTCTTGATAATAGGTATTTTCTTGGTTATTCTTAGCACTATTATTATTAGAAATTGTAAAGATTAGTTCAAGATATATTCTTTATGATTGATTCTGCTATCACTGGAGTATTCTATATAGTAACCATTATCTTTTTTACAGATTATTACTCCAATAGTTTTATCTTGATTTATAGTTTTAATATTTTTATCTACATAGTTCATATAGACCTCAATTTGGCCAATATGTTCTTTTTTTAATTCTGTTACTTTTAGTTCTATTACTACAAAGCAATTATAAGTATAATTAAATAATAATAAATCTATATAATTATAGGTACTTCCTATTTTAATTTTGTATTCACTTTTAATAAAAGAGAATCCAGTTCCTAATTCTAATAAGAAGTTTTCTATATCTTCAAGTATTAATTTTTGTAATATTTTTTCTGTTATATGTTCTTTATCTATATTATATTTATTTCTTATGATTATAGGATTTTTTATAAAATCGCTTACTACTGTTTCTTCTTTATTTATTAACTTTAATTTAGTATTATCATCTAGCCTTTGATATTCTTTTGATTTTATTTTTTTCTTAAGTTGTCTTTTGCTTAGATTTTGTTTTTCAATTAAATTATAAAATTGTTTAATTCTAAAAAGTGTTCTTTTATTGTATTTTTTGCCGACATCAATAACTAAATTTTTTGAATAATTTTCAATTATTCCTTCACCATAATGTTTTCCCGCCTCACTTAATAACTTACCAACATTGTAATATGTAATAAGTTCATTTTTATTTTTTGAATAATCTTTTACTCTTTTATATACTTCATTATTTATTAGTTCGTTTTTTATTTCATTATAATAATTACATTTTAACATATTAATGGCTTCCTGATGAGTACATTATCATATAAATGTTATTAGGTCAAATGGCTTAAAATAAGGTTTTATTGTCATTTTTGGTATTAAAAATTTGTTTTGGAAAACTTATTATATTCAAAATCTTCTTTTGAGGCTTTTTTTATCTTTAATTTATTGTTAAATTTTTTTTGAATTTTACACTTAAGTATGTAAATATATTTATTTTGATAATATTTTTTAGTAAAAGATGTCCTATAAAACATATTTATTTTTCCTTTACTTTTAGTTCTTTTTATTATACAATAATGATGAGGAAGGATTGGTTTTATGGAAAAGTATAATTTAGTACCCGCGGATACTTATGTTGTAGTGAATAAAACTATTCTTCATAATGAGGATAGGAAAATTATAACCAGTTTATATCTTCCTATTATTGGTACTGATGCTGTTATGTTATACTTTACTTTATGGGCTGATTTAGATAATTCAGAAATATTAAGTAGTGAGTTTTCACATCAAAAATTAGTATCTTCACTTAGAATAACTATTAATGAATTACAAACTTCTTTTGATAAACTCGAGGCTATAGGACTTATTAAAGCATTTATTAAAGAAGGAAATGTTAATAATTATATATATGAAATTTTTAGTCCTGTCAGTGCTAGTGAATTTTTATCTCATCCAATACTTAATATTGTCTTATATAGTAATGTCGGTAAGAGAGAATATGACAATTTAGTTAAAGCATTTAAAATACCAAGATTAAATACCTCTAATTATAAAGATATTACTAAAAGCTTTAATGATGTCTTTGAAAGTACTAGTATGACATCTTATGACTTATCACTTGAAGATATTAGAAAGTATAATAAACTTAAACTTAATATTAATAGTAATTTTGACTTTAATTTTCTTATTAGTTCAATGCCAAAGAATCTAGATACTAGTAAGATGTTCTCTAAAGATATCAAAGAGCTTATTATTAACCTTTCATTTATATATGATATTGATGCTATTAAAATGGCTAATATTGTTAAAGTTTCACTTAATGATAATGGTTCTATTAATCGTGAAAGTTTAAGAAAAAATTCAAGAAACTTTTATCAGTTTAATAATGGGGGATTACTTCCTACAATTATAGATAATAATCAACCTGAATACTTAAGAAAACCGATTGGTGATACTTCAAGAAGGGCTAAAATGATATATACATTTGAAACCATTTCTCCAAGAGAACTTTTAATAAATAAAAATAATGGTAATGAACCTACGCGAAGAGATTTAAAATTAATTGAAGATTTACTTATTGATTATAAATTAAAACCAGGAGTAGTTAATGTTCTACTTGACTATGCAATTAATGTAAATAATAAGAAGTTAACGAGAGGATTCGTTGAAACGATTGCTGGTGAATGGCAAAGAAAAGGTATAGAAACAGTAGAGGATGCAATGAATAATTGTGAAAAAGTACATAAAAAATCCTCAAAAAGAAATTATAAGGATGATAATGTTAATATGAAAACTCCTGATTGGTTTGATAAAGAAATAGATAAATCTAATGTTTCTGATGGCGAAGAAAATCAATTAGAAGAACTATTAAAGGAGTACAAATAATGAAAGAAATAAAAGATGTTATTCAAAATAATTATAGATTTAATAATATAGATTTAGAGAGAAATTTTGATAAAGCAATGGAAGACGATACATTTAAAAAGATCGTAAGTAAAATTAAACTTTCTAAAGATGAAATAATAAAATATACCTCTTTAATTAAAGATTCTTCTTTAGAACTTAAAAACTGTGCTAATTGTAAAAATATTATGGAATGTAAAAATTCTGTTGTTGGTCATATCTACTATCCTGAAGTACAAGAAGAAAATATAGTATTTTCCTATGTACCTTGTAAATATAAGAAAAAGCTTGATAAAGACACAGAATATAAAAATAATATTAGTCTGTTTGATATGCCAAAGGCTATTCTTGAAGCTTCAATGAAGAATATTTATACGGATGATAAGAATAGACTCGATGCTATTAAATGGCTTACAACTTTTATAAAAAAATATGAAAATAATGAAAAATGTAAGGGCTTATATTTGGCAGGTAATTTTGGATGTGGCAAAACTTATTTGGTTAGTGCTATGTTTAATGAATTAGCCAAAAAAGGTATTAAATCAGTTACTGTTTATTATCCAGAGTTTTTAAGAGAATTGAAGGGAAGATTCGGAGAGGATTATAACGAAGTATTCAACAAGGTTAGAAAGGCTCCTTTACTTCTTTTAGATGATATTGGTGCAGAAACAGTTACTAATTGGAATAGAGATGAGATACTTGGTAGCCTCCTGCAATATAGAATGCAAGAGGGACTGCCAACATTCTTTACTTCAAATAATACAATTAAAGAACTTGAAGAACATCTTGTTGGAAATGATAGTGAAGGTAAAGTAAAATCTAGAAGAATAATTGAAAGAATAAAATATTTAACTGATGAAATAATAATGATAGCGGAAAATAGAAGAAAGTGAGGATAATGTATGGAAGGTAATAATTATGGATTTAAATTTGATCCAAATAAAATTGAAAAAAGTTTTGATAATGGAAGCAAGTTAAGTATTGAAAATGATGGTGGAGAATTAAATATGTCTCCGGATAGAAGATATGTTACTGCGAATAATCCAAATAAAAAGGAAAGTAATAAAAAATTAGTTAGAGTACTAAAGAAAAATGTTACTACTGATGATAGACTTGGACCTGAAGTAGTTAGCCCTGGCAATAAGGGATTTGCTAGTGTTATTGGGCTTGCTGCTTTAATTGCAGTTGCTGGTGTTATAATTGCATTTATTACACTAAGATACTAAATTATAAATAATTAAGGGAGGGATAGTCATGTTATATGCTTTAGATGTTAAGACTAGTTATTCTATGTTAAGTAGTTTAATTAAAATAGATGATTTAACAGAAAAGGCTAAAGAACTTGGCTATTTTTCTTTAGCTATAACTGATACAAATAATATGTTTGGAACTTATGAATTTTATTTATCATGCATAAAGAAAGGCATTAAACCTATTATTGGTATTAAATTAGAATACAATGAAAATAAATTTATTTTACTGGCTAAAAATAATGACGGATATAGAAACTTGATTAAACTCTCTACGCTTATTTCGGAAGGCAATATTGATAATGATACTTTAATTAAGTACGCTGATAATTTAATATTAATTATGCCTTATAGTAGTTATAATAGTGAGATTATTTCTATATATAAAGAATACTTTATAGGTTACTCTAATATAGAAGAGAAGAATAATATTAAGGATAAGGCTGTATTTATTAATGATACTAGTTATTTAGAAAAAGATGATTATAAATACTTAGATTATCTTATAATGATTAAAGAAGATAAGAAGTTAGGTGAATTTGAACTTAATACATTTAGGAATAAATATCTATTTGATAAAAATGAATTTAATTTTATTACTGATAATGAAGTCAGAGATAATATGAAGTATATTACTGATTCTTGTAATGTTACGTTAGAATATACTCCTGATTTACTCCCTATATATGACAAAGATATAAATCCTAATGAATTTCTTAGAAACCTAGCCTACAAAGGTATTAAAAGAAGACTTGACGATGATGTTAGTAATAAATATATAGAAAGATTAGACTATGAACTATCTGTTATTGAAAAGATGGGATTTAGTGATTATTTCTTAGTTGTATGGGATTATGTTAAATATGCTAAATTTAATAATATTTTAGTAGGGCCAGGAAGAGGTAGTGCTGCTGGTAGCCTAGTATCTTATGCTATTGGTATTACTGATGTTGATCCTATCAAATATGATTTATTATTTGAAAGATTCTTGAACCCTGAAAGAGTTACTATGCCTGATATTGATATTGACTTTGATAGTGAAAAAAGAAATTTAGTTACTGAATATGTTACTAAAAAATATGGTGAAAAACATGCTATTGGAATTATTACTTTTAATACATTAGGTGCGAAACAAGTAATTAGAGATTTGGCTAGATGTATGGATATTAGTCTTCCAATTACTGATGATATCTGTAAATCTATTACTAGTAAAGATTTATTAAGTTCTTATATCGAAGGTAGTAAATTTCATAGATTAATTAATTCAAAAAGGGAATTTAAGATGTTATATGAAATAGGCAGGCATTTAGAAGGACTACCTAGACATATATCTATTCATGCTGCTGGTATTGTAATGAGTAGAAAACCAATTGATGAAATTATTCCTTTATATAAAAATCCTGTTGGTATATATACGACAGCTTATTCTAAAGATTACTTGGAACCTTTAGGCCTCTTAAAAATGGACTTTCTTGGTATTGATAATTTAACTTTAATAAGTAATGTTATTGACGAAATAAGAGAAAAAGAAAAAATTAATATTACTTTTGAAAGAATACCCGATAATGATAAAAAAGCTCTTGATATCTTTTATAATGTTGACACTGATGGTATATTTCAGTTTGAATCTCCAGGTATGAAGAGGTTCTTAGAAAAGTTAAAGATAACTTCTTTTGATGATATTGTACTTGCCCTTGCTTTGTATAGACCTGGTCCTATGGATAATATTGATACTTTTATCAGAAGAAGAAATAATGAAGAAAAAATTACTTATATTCATCCTGACTTAGAGCCTATATTAAAAGGAACTTATGGTATTATAGTATATCAAGAGCAAATAATGCAGATAGCAAGATTAATGGCGGGTTATTCTTTTGGTGAAGCTGATATTTTAAGAAGAGCTATGTCTAAAAAGAAAGAAGAAATTCTTTTAAAGGAAAAGCCAAAATTTATAAATGGCTGTTTAAACAATGGATATGATGAGAATGTGGCCTCTGCGGTATATGATTTGATACTTAAGTTTGCTAATTATGGTTTTAATAAATCACATTCTGTAGCATATGCAATTACATCTTATAGAATGGCTTTTATAAAAGCATATTTTCCTAAATATTTTATAAGTGCAATATTATCTAACTCTATTGGTAATGATATTAAAACTAATATTTATATTAATAGAGCAAGAAAATCAAATATTAAGATATTACCACCAGATATTAATTTAAGTACTAGTAAATACTATGTTGATGGTAATAATATTAGATGTCCTTTATCAATTATCAAAAGTGTCGGAACCGTAAGTAGTAATGATATAATTAAAGAAAGAGAAAAAGGACAGTTTACTGATTTTAGTGACTTTGTACTTAGAATGAATGGTACTTCAGTTAATACAAGAGTTATAACTAACTTAATTAATGCTGGAGCAATTAACTTAGAATATAATAGAAGAACTTTAATAGAAAACTTAGATAATGTTTTAAATTATGCAGATATTGCAAAAGACTCTGGAATGATTGAGGTTGAAAAACCATATATTTTAGAATATGATGAATATTCCAAGAAAGATATTATGGATAATGAGTTGAAAACTATCGGATTTTATTTAACTGAACATCCAACCTCCAAATATCGTGAAGAAAGTAGTATTAGTTCTCTTAATATCAATAATTACTTTGATAAAAATATTAATATCATTATTTTAATAAAAAGAATAAGAGAAACCACTACAAAAAATAATGATGTTATGGCCTTTATCACAGGTGAAGACGAATTTGGTGAAATTCCTTTAACTATATTTCCTACTACATATAAAAGATTTAATAATATAGAAGAAGGTAATATTGTCAAGGTATTTGGTAGAGTAGAAAGAAGATTTGATAAATACCAAGTTATTGTTAATAATATACAAATAATAGAATAGGAGGATAATGTTATGAAAGGTAAGTTTATAGTTATATCAGGTCCTGGTGGTGTTGGTAAAGATACTATTGCTAAAGAGTTAGTAAATAAAGGAATTGCCATCTATTCAGTATCTATGACTACGAGAAAGAAAAGAAGTACTGAAACAGATGGTAAAGATTATTTCTTCGTAGACATTAATACTTTTGAAAATAATATTAAAGATGGTAAAATACTAGAATATACTTTATTTAATGGTAATTATTATGGTACTCCTAGCGAATTTATATTTAATAATCTTGAAAAAGGTACTAATGTAATCGGAGTACTAGATATTAAAGGTGTATTAAATGTAGAAAAAATATATCCTGAAGCTATTAGTATATTTATTATGCCACCATCTTTTGAAGAACTAGAAAAGAGAATTAGAAATAGAAATACTGATTCTGAAGAAGTTATTAAAGAAAGATTAGAGATAGCTAAAGATGAAATTAAATGCAAAGATAAATATGATTATGTAGTTATCAACAATACTGTGGATAAAGCAGTAGAGGAAATAATTCAAATTATTAAAAATGAAAAAAATATATGCAATTAATAAAGATTATTAAAACTATATTTAGGAGATGATTCACTATGAAAAATATATATTATCATATCACTTCAATTAACAAATTACATACAGGTGATGTTATTGAATTTGGGAAAGAATATAATAACTTCTATAAAGAAATGGTTAATATTAAACATTATAATAGTTCTGGAAAAGACGCTAATGATGTTTTGCTAGATTTATTTAATAATAAAAGTCTGGTTTTTAAATCAATTAATGACTTAAAGACTGTTCTAAACACTGTAAATGATGATGCTTTTATATTAAGAGAACTTGTTTTTGAACATATAAGAAAATGCTATTTCCCTGAATGTCCCTCTAGATTTAAATGTATGTATGTCTTAAAAGACAAAGATGAAGTAAATGGTTGGTTAGAAATTTTTAAAAGAATTAATAGAAAACCTCTTCAAATTGTTAAATTAGAACTCGAAGGTGATGTTTTTGAAGGAAATGCTAGTTTAATACTTAGACAAAGTAATTCTATCAATGATAAAATTATACAGGCTAAAAATTATTGGTCTGGGGATAAAACAAACCTTATACCAGAATATTTATTTGTTGGGAAAGCAAAAGTTCTTGAGGTTACTGATATAAATGAATAAACTTTACTTTAGAGACTTAATGGCTCTAAAGTATTTTTTTAGACTACAGGCTAAAAAAACAGCGAACAACGAAGTGTGAGATGAAATAAATACTATAAATTTACTTGAAAAATGTAGTATTTTAGTATATACTTATATTAACTTTATGAAGTGGGAGGAATATTATGAAAAGTAGTAGAATAATGAAGATATTTGAACAATATGTTAGAAAGTATGATATGAATAATATTAATATTAAAGCAAGATATTTTCACTCATTAAAAGTTATGGAAATAGTTAAAGATTTAGCTACTGAACTTGGTATATTTACCGAAGAAGAAATAGCGGTCTGTGAACTTATTGGTCTATTCCATGAAATAGGTAATTTTTCTAGTACTCCTAACTATCATATAGATGAAGACAATGAAGATTCTAGTAATAAAGCTATTGATATACTATTTAATAAAGGCTTAATCAGAGAAATAAGTAAAGATAAAACTTATGATAATGTCATTAAAATAGCATTATTTGCTTATGATAAAAATGGTTTTCCTGATAACATAGATGAAAAAACTAAACATGTATGTGCTATTATTAAAGATGCTCATAACTTAGATTCTTTTAGATTATTTGTTAATTATCCTTATGTTGACACAAGAATTAGTAGTTATCCTAATAATTTAGTATATGAAGATTTTACTAAATTTAAAACTATTAGTCCTAGAGTTACTGATAATGCTTCAGATACTGTTCTTATGGTATTATCAAAAATGTATGCTTTTAATTACAAATATTCTTATTACTTATTAAGAGAAAATAATTATGTTGCTAAACTATTTGATAGTCTTACTTTTGATAATAAAGAAATTGAAGATTTTTATAAAAAAATATTTATAGTACTAAATAGTTATATAGATAAAAGGATTGGTGTTTATAATGCTTGATAAAAAATATGACCATTTAATGGTAGAAAAAGATAAATATGAAATGTGGAAAAATAATGGTTATTTTACTGGTGGTAAAGATTTAAGTAAAGAACCATTCTGTATAGTAATTCCACCTCCTAATGTAACTGGTAAATTGCATTTAGGGCACGCTTGGGATACCTCTATTCAAGATATTCTAATTAGATATAAGAAAATGAAGGGCTTTGATGCTATGTGGGTTCCTGGTATGGATCATGCTGGTATTGCTACGCAGGCTAAAATTGATAAAAAACTTAAAAGTGAAGGAATTAATCCTAGAGAAATGGATAGAGAAGAATGGCTTAAAATAGCTTGGGCTTGGAAAGATGAATATGCAGAAAATATTCATAGTCAGTGGGCAAAACTCGGCCTTGCTCTAGATTATACTAAGGAAAGATTTACTTTAGATGAAGGCTTATCTAAGGCTGTTAGAGAAGTCTTTGTTACTCTATATAATAAAGGTTTAATTTATAGGGGAGAGAGAATTATTAACTGGGATCCTATGGCTATGACTGCTTTAAGTACTGAAGAAGTTATTTATAAAGATGTAGAAGGTGCCTTTTATCATATTAAGTATTATCTAGAAGATAGTGATGAATATTTGGAAGTAGCTACGACTAGACCAGAAACTTTATTTGGAGATACTGCTGTTGCTGTTAATCCAGATGATGAAAGATACAAAAAATATATAGGTAAGAGTGTTATACTTCCTATAGTTAATAAGAAAATTCCTGTAATAGGAGACTATCATGCTGATATGGAATTTGGTACAGGTGTAGTTAAAATTACTCCTGCTCATGATCCTAATGACTTTGAAGTTGGTAATAGACACAATCTAGAGAGAATTGTAGTTATGAATAAAGATGCTACGATGAACGAAAATGCTGGAATATATGCTGGTATGGATAGATTTGCCTGCAGGGAAAAGCTTGTTAAGGATTTAGAAGAGGCTGGCCTACTAATTAGTATCGAGCCAATTAATCATAATGTTGGTTTTTCAGAAAGAACTGATGTTATGATTGAACCTTACTTATCTAAACAATGGTTTATTAAGATGAGACCACTTGCAGATGCAGTACTTGCTAATCAAAAAAATAAAGATACTAAAGTTAACTTTGTACCTGAAAGATATGAAAAAATTATGAATCACTGGATGGAAATAACTTATGACTGGTGTATTTCTAGACAACTTTGGTGGGGGCACAGAATACCTGCTTGGTATAAAGATGATGAAGTATATGTTGGTATGGATGCTCCTGAAGGAGAAGGTTGGGTACAAGATCCCGATGTACTTGATACTTGGTTTTCTTCAGCATTATGGCCTTTTAGTACACTTGGATGGCCCGATAATACTGACTTATTAAAAAGATATTATCCTAATAGTGTTCTAGTTACTGGATATGATATTATTCCATTCTGGGTTAATAGAATGACCTTCCAAGGACTTGAATTTCTTCATAAGAGACCATTTAAAGACTGTTTAATACATGGTCTTATCAGAGATAAACAAGGTAGAAAAATGAGTAAGAGTCTTGGTAATGGTATAGATCCTATGGATGTTATTGAAGAATATGGTGCTGACTCACTTAGATTTTTCTTAACTACTAGTACTGCTTCAGGAATGGATTTAAGATATGATGAAGAAAAAGTTAAATCTACTTGGAACTTTATTAACAAAGTATGGAATGCATCAAGATTTGTATTAATGAAGTTAGATGGATTTAAAGAAGAAGATTATACTTTAGATAATTTAAAAGTAGAAGATAAATGGATACTTGATAAACTTAATAGTACTATTAAAGATGTTACTAAGTATATGGATAAATATGACTTTAATTTAGCAGGGTCCGCTATATACGAATTTGCATGGAGTTACTTCTGTGATAAGTATATTGAATTATCTAAGTTCTATGATGATAATACAACAAAAAGTGTATTACTTAGAGTGCTTACTGATATAGTAAAAATGTTACATCCATTTATCCCTTATGTTACTGAGGAAATATATTCAATGTTACCTATTAAAGATACTGAATCTATTATGATGAGTAGTTATCCAGAATATGATAAGAATATGCTGTTTATTACTAATATTGATACAGTACTTGAATTTATTACTATGTTTAGAAATAAAAAAGCTGAACTTGGTATAGGTAGTGATTATAAAGTATATATTAAGTGTAATAATGATGTGGATAAACAAATTATTATTAATATGTTAAAACTTAATGATAAGATAACTGATAATAGTAATAATTATACTGATAAAATAGAATATAATGGATTAGAGATAGACATTTTCTTTGATAACAGTAAAAATGTTATGGAACAAGAAGAAAAATTATTAAAAGAAAAAGAATCTCTAGAGAAATCTATTGAAAGAAGAGAAAAATTACTTAGTAATGAAAATTATGTAAGTAAGGCTCCTTCAAGTATAGTAGAAAAAGAAAAAGAAGATTTGAAGAAAGAAAAAGAATTACTAAACAATCTACTTAATAAATTTACAAAATAATTTTTATATGATAAAATGATTATAGTAGTGAAAGGAGTAGATATTTATGGCTAAATTTTGTTCTAATTGTGGAAAAGAAGTTAATGAAAATGCTGTTATATGTGTTAATTGTGGTTGCTCATTAGAAGGTAAAACTAATGCTCAATCTGTTAATGTTACAATTAATAATAATGGTACTGGTACTTCTCCAAAATCTAGATTAGTTGCCTTCTTACTTTGTACTTTCCTTGGTGGACTTGGAATTCATAGATTCTATGTCGGCAAGGTTGGTACAGGTATACTTTGGCTTTTAACCGCTGGATGTTTTGGAATTGGTGCATTTGTAGACTGGATAGTTATACTATGTGGTTCATTCAAAGATAATAATGGACTTGTTGTTTCTGAATGGAATAATTAAAAGTTTATATTATTAAATTAATTTTATAAGGAGTGATTAATTTATGGCTAAATTTTGTTCTAATTGTGGTGCTGAATTAAACGACGAACAAGAAATTTGTTTGAAGTGTGGTGTCAGAGTTAAAAATGGTAATATGAAAAATACTAATACTAATTCAAATGCTAAATCTAAAATGGCTGCTGGATTACTTGGTATATTCTTAGGCCAATGGGGAGTTCATAACTTTTATCTAGGTTATACTGGAAAAGCAGTAGCTCAGTTATTGCTTTCTATCTTTGGATACATATTACTATTTGTTGTTGTTGGTTTCTTTATGGTAGCTGCTGCTGGTATATGGGGACTAATCGAAGGTATTATGATACTATCTGGTAGTATCAATACTGATGCTAATGGTAATCCATTAAAAGACTAATGTATAATTAATTTAAAACATCTCATAATAATTGTGAGGTGTTTTTCATATGGATAATGTTTTTTGTATATGTTTTAGAACTCTTTTAGTATTAATAATTCTATTTTTTATAACTAAACTACTGGGTAAAAAGCAAGTTTCACAACTTAGTTTATTTGATTATATCGTTGGTATTACTATTGGCTCTATTGCCGCAGACATTTCTCTAGATTTAGAAAAAAATTTAATTGCAGGTATTGTTTCACTACTTTTATATGGTATTATTGCCTATATAATAGCAAAGGCTACGATGAAAAGTATTACTCTTCGTAGATTTATTACAGGTGTACCTACAATAATAATGGAAAATGGTAAAATTATTGAATCTGGATTAAAAAAATCTAAACTTGATATTAATGACTTTCTTGCAGAAGCTAGAACACAAGGATATTTTGATTTAAATGAAATAGATACTGCAATTATGGAGATTAATGGAAGTATTAGTTTTCTCTTAAAAGAGAAAGATAAACCTTCAAATAAAAGCGACGTGAATGCTAAACTTAGTAATAGTGGAATTCCCGCTAATGTAATTATTGATTCTAATTATATGGAAAATAATATGGAAGCTATGGGAAAAGGCAAGAAATGGTTAGACCACGAACTAAAAGTATTAGGTTATAAGAATTATGACGATATATTACTTGCTACTTGTGATAATAATGGTAAGATTATAGTATACAAAAAAAATGTAAAACCAGATAAAAATACTATTTTAGAATAGTTTTCTTTATCTTTATGGTGTATAATTATTTTTAGAGTAGTGATAAATATGAAGCATTTAAAAAAATTATTTTTAATTTTGATTATTATTACATTATTTATGTTAATATACAGTGTTGTGTCTCCTAATGCTGACGTTTATACTAATAACATCAAACTAAATAGTGATTACAGTATCGATTACAAAGTATATAATTTGTTTACTAATTTAACGAATAAAAGTTCTATTATAGAAAATAATATAAATTCTAGTAAGGTTGGTACTTACACTATTGTAATTAATGTTAAATATTTATTTTTTAATGTAAATAAAACATTTGATATTAATGTTATTGATAATACAAAACCTATTATTACTTTAAATGGCAATACAGAAGTTAAGGTTTGTCCAAATACTGACTATAATGAAGAAGGATATACCGCGAGTGATAATTACGATGGAGATATTACAGAAAGAGTGAATATTAAAAAAATAGACAATAGTATTATTTATTCTGTAATTGATAGTAGTAGCAATGAAACACAAGTAGAGAGAAAAATTATATTTGAAGATGATGAAGCTCCAAAAATAGAATTAAAAGGTAGTACTGATTTAAATATATTTATTGGTGATAATTATAATGAAGAAGGATATTCCTCCTACGACAAATGTGATGGAAATATTACTAATAGTGTAGTTGTTACTAGTAATCTAGATACTAATAAACTTGGTACATATAATATAAAGTATGAATCTATAGATACTTCTGGTAACAAGGCTGAAGTTAGTAGGACTATCCATGTAATTAATAAACCAAGTTATTATGGTAATGGTATTATTTATCTAACGTTTGATGATGGTCCAAGTTATTTAACAGGAAAAATTTTAGATATACTTGATAGTGAAAATATTAAAGCAACATTTTTTGTTACTCATGGCGGTGATTATGTTAAAAGAGCATATAATAGTGGTAATACAATAGCTCTTCATACATATACGCATAATTATAGTTATGTATATTCTAGTATTGATAATTACTTTATTGATTTAAATAATGTTAGTAATAGTGTTTATAATTCTATTGGTATTTATCCAAAGATAATTAGATTTCCTGGAGGCTCTTCTAACACTATAAGTAAAAATTATTCAAATGGTATTATGTCTAGACTTACTAATGAGGTAATTAATAGAGGATATACTTATTTTGATTGGAATGTTGACTCCAATGACGCTGGTGGTGATGGTTATAATAGTAATAAAATATATAATAATGTTATTAATGGCTTATCACATAGCAAAACTAATATAGTACTTATGCATGATTCGGAAAGTCACAGTGCCTCTGTTGACGCACTTAGAAATATTATTAAATATGGTAAAAATAATGGTTATACATTTAAAGCTATAACTAGTGATACTCCTGTTGTTAGACATGGCGTTAACAATTAATGGACTATTTATTTAATTTTGTTCTTAATATTTTTACTATTTTGAGTTATAATAATTATAGAAAGGAGTTTTATAATGAGTAAAGAAATTAATAAATATCTTAATTTATCTATAGTTATGTCTGTACTTTTTGCTATACTAGGCGTTATTCTTGTAGTATCACCTAATTCATCACTTGATACTATTGCATATCTACTAGCAGCTTTTCTATTAGTATATGGTACTTACAACTTTATAGATAGTTTTGCCATTCATCCAATATTCTTCTTTATGAAGATGGCTAGTAGTGTTATTTCTATAATACTTGGTATAGTTATATTTTTAAATCCTGAAATATTTAAAAATCTAATTCCTATAGCTTTAGGTATATTCTTTATTATAAATGGTATTTTTAAAACTAGAATGGCATTTATTATTAAAGATGTAGATAATTATTTTGTTTTATCCGTTATTACTTCAGTACTTACTATAATATGTGGTATTGTTCTAATTATTAATCCTAGTATATCTGCAGTTATGATTACTACAATGATTGGAATTGTTATTTTAGTATATGCTGTATTTGATATAGTAGATGCTTTCATATTAAAACATAGGGTAAAAGAAATATCTAAATATTTTGAACAATTATTAAAATAGTACTTCGGTACTGTTTTTATTTAGTATTAATACTGATAAACTTAAACCCTAAGAACATAAACTTCAATTTTTTGTTTTCTATGTAAATATTATGTAAAATCCACATTATTTTAATTAAAAATATTACTTTTATGATATCATTATTATAGGTGATTACATATATGAATAATGAAATAAGTAATGGTTGGATAGACATTATATCTAAAATGTATAAAGACTTACATAATTCAGAAAGAGTTTTGCATGTTTCAAAAGAATCTGATAAAAAAAGAGAAAGATTACTTAATTATTTTAATAGGTTAGAAGAGATACATAAGAAAGTAGCCGAGAGTAAAAATAAGTCTGATGAAAAATTACTTAAAGGCTTCTATTACGATTTATATGTAATAAAACCTGAAGACATACCTGAATCTTATTTTCAAAATCAAGTTAAACTTGCTAGAGAAAGAGGATATGGTAATATTGAACTAACTAATGAAGACAGAAAAAGAATGACTGATCAAGTTATTGAAGACCAAAAACATTCTTTAGATAAGTGGATAGAATATTTTTTATATGATGAAGAAAGTAAATCTTATGAAATGTGGGAAAAATACTGGGTATTTCAAGGATTACAAAGTTTAGGTAAGTATGATAAAGAAACTTATAAATTTAGTAAAAGAGATAAAACAACAGTATATCCGTTTCCACCAGTAGAAAGAGAATTTATTTTTACTACACTACATTTAATGGAAGATTATATTAAAGATAAAAAAGGTGACGAAGAAATTAAATCGGCTTTAAATAGTGGTAACTTTAAAATATTATATGAATATGTTATTAAACAGAGTATGTTAAAAGGAAAACTTCAAAGTAACACTACTAGTGGTAAATGGGTAAAATATGAACAAGGTAGTGATTATAATATTTTAAGAGATTCACTTCAAGGGTATTATACTGGTTGGTGTACTGCTGCTGGTGAAAATTTTGCTAAAAGTCAGTTAGCAAATGGAGATTTTTATATTTATTATACACTTGATAATAATGGTGAAGCCAAAGTACCTAGAATTGCTATTAGAATGGATGGAAATAATAAAATAGAAGAAATTAGAGGAATAGCGAATAAGCAAAATATGGAACCTGAGATGATGCCTATTCTTGAAGAAAAATTAAAGGAGTTCCCTGATAGA
>CAKOQV010000024.1 GCA_934101345.1 uncultured Bacilli bacterium | reverse complement strand
TTAGTTAAGTGTGATAAGAAGTATAGAGAAAAATTTTATGAAATAACTAAAGAATATCGAAAAGAACACGAAGAAAAAATGAAAACTATTAGACAAGATAGATATAAAGATTTTGATCAGATGGTAGATGATTCTAAAAGTTGTGTGGCAGATGAAATGATATTTACAAGTGGACCAGAATTCTTTAAAGATATGTCAAAAGAAGAAATATTAAGATGGGCTAATGGATGTATGGAGTTTGTTTATAAAGATTTAGGTTATACTAAAGAACAAGTAATACAATCAGTATTACACTTAGACGAAAAAACACCACACATTCATTGTGTAGTAGTACCTCTTGTTAAAAAGTTTGATAAAAGAGTTAATAAAGAAAGATATTCTATATCGAAAAGAGATTATATTAAAGACCAAAATTATTTAAGTATATTACAAGATAAATATTGCTTTAGATTAAATAATCTAGATTTTAAATTGGAGCGTGGTGAAAAAGGTACTAAAATAAAAAATCTTTCTTTAGGACAATTAAAAGGTATAACTAGACAATATGAAAGACTAGCCAATAAGAGTAAAAAGAATATCGAAAGTGAATACTTAGAAATTATTAATATGTTAAAATTTTCAAAAAAGAAAGCTTTTTCAGATTCAATTATTCTTAATGGTGAATCATATCACATCTTACTAAAATATTTAGATTTATATACAAAAGAAATTCAAAATCAAGTAATATATCAAAACTTTTTTAATGATTTAGATGACTATATTTTTAATTATAAAGAATTAGAAAAAGAATATAATCATTCACAAAAAGTAATAGATAATTTAGAAGAAGAATGGGAAAAACTAGACCAAAACAATAATAACTTAATTGACTTTATCAAGCATATATTAGAAATGTTAAAAGACTTTTTTAGAAGAATTCTACTTTCTAAAAATGAAGTTGATAAAAATAAGACTATAAATATTTTAAAAGAATGTTATGAAAAAGATTTATATAAAGCTAGTGATTTAATAGATGTTTCTAAAGATACTGATAAAGAAATGGAAGTCAATAATTTTATAAAAGAAGAAACCTTAGAAAAAGAATACGACTACTTTGATTAGTCGTATTCTTTGCTTATACTAAATTTTTGATAATTTAGAAAACACACTTGCAAATTGACATAATCAATTAGCGTGTGTATTAAAATATTATCTTTTTTTTGTAGTATCACTATTTTCTAAAGAAAAACCAATGCTCCTTAAATAATCAGAATATTTAGCAATATCTTCAATTTCTAAGCAATCAAGATCAATTATTACAAACTCGCCTGCACCTTTGATTCTTAAATTATTATTATTTTGAATTGAAGTAGATACTTCATTTCCAACATCAAAATTAATTGAATCAAAATGAATTCTATTTTCTGATGTTAAAATGCCAATGTTAGCTGGATGTAAATCAGTTGATTTTAAACCAATGGCATGAAGTTTTTCTTCAAGTTCATCTCTTATTGCAACAAATTTTTCATCAGACCAACTATCTTTTATGTTTTCACATACAAGAACTTTTTGAGTTACCTCAATGTGTATAGGATAACCATCAAATTCAAAATCGCGATTTATAACGGGTTGCAATAAATATTCACAATACGGTATAGATGATTTTCTTCTAGATTTTCCTATTTTAACAATCTTATCTCCAATACTATAAATAATTGAAGTTGTACCTTTACCTATAAGTTTTAAATTTGAATCAAGTCCATTATTTTTACAATAGTTAGTCAAATCTCTTATCAACAATTCAAAAAAATCAGTAAATTCTCTTTTTTGTTTTTCAGAGAAAAACAACTCATCATATTCAAAGGTAGACTCCTTTGCCTTATATTTTTGGATAAAATTTTCTCTATTCTCTAAATTTAAATCTGTTTTTCCTAATAAACCTTGTTTTATATTTTCTGCATATCCTTTTTTTATATAAAAGCCTTCAAATATATCTTTATTTACATACGGATTAAAATAAATAGGTTTATTAGAATTTTTGATTGTGATAGATTCAATCATTGCATCCATTCCAAAAAATGGTATACTTACTTTTCCTTCTTCATTTTCTACCAAAACATAAGAAAAGCCAACAACATCTATTAACTTAACTTTTTTAGTTTCTTTATGACCATAACTAGAATAGTATGTTAATGTAATATCAGAATCTGTTTCCATTTTCAATCTAGTATAAATATCTAAAAAATCATTCATTGTACTCACCATCCTATGATAATTATATCATATTTTCCTTAATTTGTTTTAATTATGTAATAATTTTATATAAAAATATGATATACTAGATGTAATTGACTTTAGGAGATGATAAATTTGAAAACATATATTGTATTAGATGAATCAGGAGCAATGCATTTAAAAAATGAAAGATATTTTGTTATAGCAGGTTTTATTACTAGAGAACTACATAAAGTAACATCATCTCATAAAAGAGTTGAGGAAGTTGTAAAACAAAGAAAAAATATACCTATTAATCAAAAAATTGAATTAAAATCATCTCATATAAATGATAGCCAACAAGCATTATTTCTTAACGAATTATATTCTTTATCAGATGTAGTACCGATAGCAATAGTTGTTGATAAAGAGAATCTAAAAAAATTTGGTGCTTCTGAAAATGTTGCTTATAACTTTTTTGTAAAAACTCTATTAAAATATTTATTTAAATGCAATATTCCAATATTACAAACCAATCAAATTGAACTAAGAGTTGACAATAGAAATACATCTGTAAAAACTTTAAAGGATTTAGAAACATTTCTACAATGGGAATTTGAATTAATGGATTTAGAAGTTGAAGTTAAATATTTAGACTCAAAAGATAATAGAGATGTACAAATGGCTGACTATGTTGCTAATTTAGTGTGGAAAAAACATAATCGACCAAACGAAGATTTATCAAGAAGAGTTCCTCAATATTATAGGACTTATATCTCAAAGTTCCCATTTAAATTATTTGGACATAATCCAAGTATAAAACAACTAGAAGAAGAAAAAGAAAAAAATTTAGAAGAATTAGTTGTAAATTCATAAAAAAATGATATAATATTATCAGAAGACCTTTAAGGTGTATCGAACCAAGCACTATATGTGCGAATGTTCTAATCGTATGTTAAGTACGGGATCCCTTAGGCAGAAAAGTAATCCGAAAGGGTTACTTTTTCTTTTAAAATATGTTATACTTGTATTAGTTAATAGTTATTACTAACTATTTCTTTTGCTCTAGAAGTTGTTCTACTCCTTCCGTTAGGGCACCATAGGGAAATTTGCTCGAACTTTTATAAGTATCGAGAATAAATAGACAATCAATTCTAAATTAGGATTGATTTTTTTCTTGTTTAGAAAAAAGTCTTTCAAAGAAAGGATTGATTAAAATGGTAAATGTTATCAAGCAAGAAGTTAGAATGGAAGAATCATTAAGAAAGAGATTAGAATTTATTTGTGAGTTTTGTAAAGTTAAACCAGTTATTATCAATAGTAATTTAAGAACAATAGATAAAACTAATCTTACATATCTAGAGTCACATAGAATTATAATTAATGATATAACCTTTCTAGCTTTTAACTATTCTAATGAAATATTTATTGAAAACTTATCTAATAAGATTAAACTATCAGAATTAGAAAATTATCTAAAACATAACTAATATCTATACCCTAAACAGGGAATTGACAAAATAAACTTTTGAGTATATTATATAAAACCAATAAATGACAAGCAGTATCCGTCTTTTATTAAAAAGGAGGTACACTATGGTCAAAAGCACAATTAATAAAAAATATAATATGAAATTAAGTGGAGTCAAAGGTATTAGTTTGAACTAGTATTTTTGACTCCCTTTTTTGTAGGAAAAGGAGTTGAAAGATTATGAATGAAGAAAAGAAAATAGCAGGACTTTATATTCGTGTTAGTACTGAAGATCAAGCAAGAGAAGGATTTAGTTTACCTGAACAAGAAAAAAGATTAAGGGCTATGTGTGAATATAAAGGTTATGAAATATATAAAGTCTATAAAGATGCTGGAATAAGTGCTAAAACTGGTAATAAAAGACCTGCATTTGAAGAACTATTACAAGATATTAAAGATAAAAAATGTAATACTATTGTTGTATTAAAACTAGATAGACTTACAAGAAGTGTTTATAACTGGGAAAACATTATTAAGTTCTTAGAAGAAAACAATGAGGCACTTGATTTAAGAGTTAAGACTTTAAATGATACAATTAAAGAGAAAGACAATGAAATATCATTTTATAAATCAAAAATTCACGATTTGAAAAACACTCTTGAATATTGGAAAAATAAGTTTGAAAAACTAATATCTTTCTTACATGATAAACTTCATAGTTTGTATGATAAAGATGATAAATATATTGATGTTGTTAATGAAATGTATGATGATAATGTTTTAGATGATGATGATATTGAAGAATTAGATTTAAACAAAGAAAAAGATGATTTTGAAAGATAATTAGTAAAATAATGGTTCTAATAGAAAAAAGTATGTTATAATAAATAACTAGAAACAAGGAGGTTTTGTAATGACTATTGCACAAGCGGAAAGATTTTACGAACAAGACACAAAAGATTATGAAATAGAAAAGAATAAAGATTTCTTGACTTGGCTAAAAACTTCAATAAAAGATGGTTATCATTGTTTTATAAAAACAGAAGAATTACAAGAATTAATTGATAGTATTGTTAATTGGTATGAAATTAAATATCCTGAAAGAGAATTAGAATATTTTGAAGGAACTAGGCATATGAACTTTCAAGATATTAGAAGAATTTCTGATGCAATGGATATTAGACAATTACTATTTAGGTTACCACATAATCAATTATGTTTAATGGAATGCGGATATAGAGCAAAAGGCTGGGGACAACATCCAATTTATGAAAATGGTAAAGAAATTAGTTGGAAAGCTCAAATATTTATGAGTATAAACAGAAAAAATGAAGAAGAATCTGATTCATTGCTTGGTAAAGCACCATATTTTTTACTTCGTGCTGATCATATGACTGGTGAAGTATCAAATGACTATGAGTTAGAAGAATATTTAGACAGCGAAGAAAATTTAAACTTAGATGAACTATTATCGATATTTAAAGAAAAATACACTGATGAATTAGATTTTACTGAACTAAAAGAAAGTGTTTATGATCATAATTGTGATATGGAATTAAGACATAGAATTTTACAATTAGTTGCACTTAAATTATTATATTCAAGAAATACTATTCCTGAAAGAGGATATGAGAGATCAAAAAGATTTATAAATGAATTTAATAAAAAATTAGGTCTTGCATTATCTACAGAACAAATTGATGAAATAATTCATAGAGATTACACTAATGGTGAAAGATGGGAACATGTTTTAAAAACCTATGTTGATGAAGATGGTGAAGAGCATTCATATTGGACTGTTGAAGATGTAGCAAAAAAAGAACAACAAAAAGAAGAATCTAAAGGAATAAAAAGATTAGCAAAAAGAATATTTAATAAAAATAGATAATAAAAAAATAAGGGCTAGTAGAGACTTATTAATATGATAAGGAATACTATGCTCTTTTTTAGTAGTTAGGAGGAATAATATTATGGCTGAAAAAGATAGAAAAGAATTTTTTAATAGTTTAGAAGAACATTCAAAAATAAAGTTAAAGGTACTAACAGAATATATTAAAACTTGGATGAGAAAAGTGGTTTTAAACCCGTATGACAGTGGAAATTGTTTAGTTGTAGATACATTTGCAGGAACTGGCATGTATGATGATGGAAACTATGGTTCACCCCTTATTATCATAAAAGAATCATTAGATTTTATTGAACAAGCAAAAAAATATCCTAATATGAAAGTAAAAATGATTAATTTAATTTTTATAGAATCCGATATTAATAATTATAAATTATTAAAAGAAAATATTAAAAAATATGTCAATATTAGTATTGATGAACACAAATTCAATAGTATTAATGAACACCTAAATATTGCAATTTCAAATTCAACACATGAGAAATTTATAGAAAATTTATTATCAAAAGTAGATAATATGATACCAGCATTCTTTTTTATAGATCCATTTAAATTTACAGTTCCATTTGAATTAAATAAAGGATTATTAGAAAAGTACAATAACGTAGAATTATTATTTAATTTAATGACGGAGGAATTATCAAGATTTTTTGAGGTTGATAAAATAAATCAGTCATTAAAAATACTTTATGGAATAGAAGATACATCTACAATAAAAAACGAAATTAAAGATAAAAAAGGTAAAGAAAGAATTAATGTTATCACAGATTTTTATAAAAAAAGATTACTAGAAGTTGGTGCATTATATACTTTAAATTTTAATATTCAAAGGGAAACAGGACATTATAAAATGAGTTTGGTTTATGCTACAAAAAATATTAATGGTTTTGATACAATGAAAGATGTATTAAATAAGTTATCTTCTGAAGAAACATCTGACTTTGAATATTTAGTTGATAAAAGCAGTGGACAAATGCATTTGGTTTTTTATCCTAAAGAAGAAATAATTATAAAAGAATTAGCAGATTATATTTATAAAATATGTGATGGGAAGCAAATTAAATCAAGTATAGTAAAAAATGAGATAAAAAAACATCCGTATATTCCATCTAGTTATTATAATAAAGCTATGAAGTTATTAGAGAAAGATAATAAAATAATTTCTGTAATTAAACCAACTGGAGAAAAAGCTAGAAAAGGAAGTTTCCCTGATGAAAGTAATATTACATTTATTAGTTCAAAATCAAAAGAAATCATGGTATAATTGTATTGTATGATAAAGGAGGTAATACTTATGGGATGTTGTAATAAATCTTTAACTAGGAAATCTCTTTTATATAAAACAGGTGTAGAATATGGTGATTATACTATAAATCATGTTCAAGGTTGTTCACATGGTTGTAAATATCCTTGTTATGCCTCAATGTTAGCCAAAAGATTTGGAACTGTAAAAACATATGAAGAATGGATTTGTCCAGTTATTGTTTCAAATACAATGGAACTTTTAAATAAAGAACTACCTAAATTAAAAGATAAAATAAAAAGTGTTCATTTATGTTTTACTACTGATCCTTTTATGTATGGTTATGAAGATATATGCAATTTATCAATAGATGTTATCAAACTAATAAATAGTTATAATTTACCATGTACTGCTTTAACTAAAGGAGTATTACCAATAGAATTAGCAGATTTGAGTAAAGACAATAGTTATGGTATAACTCTTATATCTCTAAATGAAGAATTTAGAAAAAAGATGGAGCCAGGTTCCGCACCATATTTAGATAGAATTAATAGTTTAAGAAAACTTCATGATAAAGGATGTAAAACATGGGTTAGTATTGAACCTTATCCAACACCAAATATAATTGATCAAAATTTTGAAGAAATACTAAATTCTATTTCTTTTGTAGATAAAATAATATTTGGCAGACTGCATTATAATAAACTTGTTAGTCAACATAAAGGTTATAAAGAATATTATAATAATCTAGCAAATCAAGTTATCAAATTTTGTGAAGAAAGAAATATTGAATATCATATAAAAGAAAAAACTATAACAGAAATTCAAAATGCATAAACAATTAATTAAAATTGTGTTATAATGACTATAGAATTAAATTGTTTATTTATTTGTTGTGATGGTTTCGGACTATCTTAACTATCGCACCATTTATATAATATAAAAACTACTCTCAATTAATGAAAGTAGTTTTAATAATTTATGTTTCATCCATAAAAAAATAATATTCAGCTATAAAATAAAAGATCACTATATTGACTTGTACTATTTTTAATGATAAAATTATAGTAATAAAATAGAAAAGAGGTAAATAATGAAAAGTAAAGAAGAAATACTTGCTAATATTTTTAATGACTTGAACATAAATGAAAAAAACTGGACTATATCTATTGAAGGAAATCAAATTATAGCATATTGGAAGTGGAAAGATGGTATTTTCTTTTCACCAGATAGTATTACTGATGAAGTAAAAGAATATAAATTTATAGTAACCCTTTTAGATAATGGTAAATGGAAAGAAACAGATGTTACTAATAACACATCAGAAGGAATAAGTTTAAGTAGTGGAAAAGCTTCATTTAATAAATCATTTTTTGTAGGAAACAAAAAAGAAAAGTCATTTGAAATTAGTTTTGGTAAAAAAAGAGATGAAGATAATATTGGGATTCAAAAAATTACATTTGATACAGACTTAATCAAACAACCAATTAGAAATTATTTAAAACAATGTGGTTGGAAGAAAAAAGGTTTCTTTTAATTATCTTATAATATATAGATATTAGATACATAATAAAAAACTAAAAAAGGACAAGATTTAAAGATCTTGTCCTTTAAGTTAATATAAATATTTTATTTTTTTCTAGCCTTATTCATTAAAATGAATATAGTACTCAGAATAACAATACTTAAAATCAAAATAATATACATTGTACCAATTGACACATTACTACCTAAAAAAGTCATTTTACAATCAAACTCTTTTTTTAATTCATCAATAACAGCAGATGGAACATTTAAACTTGCTAATTTATTAAAAGGCCCATTTAGCGTATGATTTCTAAGGAGTGAAGTAGCATATGTACCAGGTAAAAATGACAATATTTTTTGAAGTGTTACATTAAATGATGATATAGGCATATAAGCTCCACATAAGAAACCATATCCAGCACTTACTATAGTTCCAACAGCAGTTATTTGTCCTTGACTTGATAGGTTATAATTAATTGCGGATGATAAAGCAGTACCAAATAATGTCAATAAGAATATATCAAGTAAAATTAATAACACATCACCTAAATTCATATACCATCCTTGAAAATAAATATAGATAAAACATATTATTGCCACAGAAACATTAACTATTATAGTAGAAATAAAAGTAGAAATAAAATAACTTAATCCAATAGTAAATCTGCTTGTAGGAGTTACATTAATATCCTTAATTGCTTTATTTGTTCTATCTTGAGCCATAAGCAAGTTCGATGTAAAGGCAACAGTTACACAGCTAACAGAAAGTATAGAAGATATTAACTGTCCATTTACCAAAGAATTAATTAATGTATCCGGTAATATAAGCCCTTTTGGAATTGCTGATATAAAATTATCTCTATATATTCCTGCTAGAAAAGTAATATACAATATCAATAGAATTATTGGAGTTATTAACGAAGTAAAAAACATTCCCTTGTCTGAAAAATACACCTTAATATTTCTCTTTGTAAGATTAATAAGCTGAATCATTGCTTCACCTCCAATTCGTAGCCAGTAGCATTAAGAAAAACATCATCCATCTTTCCTTTAATAACTTCATAGTCTATAAATAACTGCTTATATTTAATTATCAGTTTAGTTACTTCCTCTAGTGAATTAACTTCAATCTTAAAGCCATCTTTTATCTTAGAATATGGTTTATTTAACATTTTTATTTTTTCTTCATTAGTGTTATAGATAATTATCATATCATGGGCATATTTATTCTTTAATTCAAGTGGTGTTCCTTCTGCGACAATAGAACCTTTATCAAGTATAACTATATAATCAGAATCTGCAGCCTCTTCCATATAATGAGTTGTTAAAAATATAGTTAAATTATTATCACTTCTTAGTGAATTAAGAACAGCCCATATTTTTTTTCTTGTTCCTGGATCAAGACCAGTAGTAGGTTCGTCTAGTATCAAAATTTTTGGATTATGAATTATTGCTCTAGCAATATCTACTCGTCTTTTTTGACCACCTGATAGCTGTGCAATAGTTTGCTTTTCAATTTCTTTTAAATCAAATAAACTTGATAATTCATCATATCTTTTCTTGAAGGCATCTCCAACAATACCATAAAGAGCAGCTTTAATTTTTAAATTATCATAAACGGTCAGCGATTTATCTAATAGTGATTCCTGAAATACAACTCCAATTTTTTGTTTAATATACTTATCGTTGCCATCAATACTTTTATCACATATAAAAATTTCTCCCGAATCTTTTTTTAGTTCACCGCAAATCATATTAATTGTTGTACTTTTGCCAGCACCATTAATTCCTAGAAAGGAAAACAATTCACCTTCTTTAACTTGAAAACTTAAATTATTGACAGCTTTTATATTACCATAACTTTTATTTAAGTTTTCAATTCTAATAATATTATTATTCATATTTCACCTCAAATTATATTTTACATATACTTATTATATCATACATCTATTAATATATGCAACTTTATCAAATAAGAAATTTATTTAAATTAGTACTATTTATTGATAAAGTAATTTAAGATATATCAGCAGTAAAATTTAAAGCATAAATAAGCATACACATTAAAAGCTATCATTGACTAATAGAAGGTAGAAAAAGGCGAACACTAAGACATAATAAAAGCAATCAAAATATACAAAAAATGAAAATAAGAAACAATTAAAATTAATAAAAATAAGAAAAACAAAAAAATAATTTACACGTTTTATAATGGCAAAGTGAGGACAAATGCTTATAAAATAAGAAAAAAACAAATATAATATACAATAAAATAAAAAAACAAAAAATAGAAAAAATAAAAAAATCTAAAAAAGTAAAAAATAAAAAATGTAAAAAATGTAAAAAAATAAAAAAGCAAACAAAAAACTATTGACAAGTGAATTTACCTAATATATAATTAACTTGTAACATAGAGAAAGGAAGTAAAACAATGGTTGAAACAGAAGAAAAATTAGAGACAATAGAAGTCGTAAAAAGAAACGGAAAAAAGGTAGAATTTGATGGTACTAAAGTAGCAATGGCTATTAAGAAAGGATTTGATAGTGTACTATTAGATGCTGAAGAAAATGAAAAAAAATATAACACCAAAGATATTCAAAAAGTATACCAAGCAGTAATTAAAAAAATTGCTAAAGATTATTTACCATTAGGTAAAATAAAAATAGAAGAAATACAAGATTTAATTGAAGAAAATCTTAAAAAGTATGATTATCAAGATGTATATGAAAACTTTTCAGAATACAGACAAAGAAGAGCTAATGCTAGAATAGCTTTTAGAGATGATAAAAATATGGCTAAACTTCAAAAGAGTATTGAAGGATTAGGACTTAGAAGTGCTACTGAAGAAGACTCTAAGAGAGAAAATGCTAACATTGATGGTAATTCCGCAATGGGTACTATGCTTCAGTTTGGTAGTACTATATCAAGAGCATTTACAGAAGCATACTTAATGAAAAAGAAATTTGCTGAAGCTCATGATAATGGTGATATTCATATTCATGATATGGACTTTGAAGCTATGGGTACTACAACTTGTATGCAAATAGATTTAAATAAATTATTTAAAGGAGGATTCTCAACAGGACATGGTCACTTAAGAGAACCTAAAGATATCATGAGTTATGGAGCACTAGCAGCCATTGCTATTCAGTCTAATCAAAATGATCAACATGGTGGACAATCAATACCAGCCTTTGATTATTATATGGCTCCAGGAGTATTAAAGACATTTAAGAAACAATTTAAACAAGCAGTATATGAACTTTTAGATTTTACTGATTTCATTAGTTTTGTCAATATGGATAGAGTAGAAAAAGAAATAGACAAATTAACAAGTATAGATGTAGATTTAACAGTATTTGAAGGTATCTACAAAGATAGTACTGAAGTAAAAAGAATATTTGAAAAAGGATATGAAACCGCATATAAGAAAACAGATAGAACAACATATCAGGCAATGGAAGCCTTTGTACATAATCTAAATACAATGCATTCAAGAGCAGGAGCCCAAGTACCATTTTCAAGTGTAAACTTTGGTACTGATACTTCACCAGAAGGAAGAATGGTAATGAAAAATTATCTATTAGCGGTAGATGCTGGATTAGGTAAGAATGAAACTCCAATATTTCCAATATCAATATTTAAAGTAAAAGATGGAGTTAACTACGAGCCGGGAGATCCTAACTATGATTTGTTTAAACTGGCTATAAAAGTATCTGCAAAAAGATTATTCCCTAACTTCTCATTTATGGATTCATCATTTAATAAACCTTATTACAAGGGAGACTATAATACAGAAGTTGGTTATATGGGATGTAGAACTAGAGTTATTGGTAATGTCGTAGATGAAGATAAAGCTGTAACACCAGGACGTGGTAATTTATCATTTACATCAATTAACTTACCAAGACTTGGTATTAAACATGGTATTGTTAGAAATGATGAAACTGATATGAAAGGCTTTTATGAGGAACTAGGAGAACTAATGGATTTAGTAAAAGATCAGTTACTAGAAAGATTTGAAATTCAGTGTAACAAGAGAATATATAACTTTCCATTCTTACTTGGACAAGGAATATGGATTGATTCAGAAAAATTAAAGACGAATGATAGATTAAGAAAAGTATTAAAACATGGAACATTATCAATAGGTTTCATCGGATTAGCAGAATGCTTAAAAGCTTTAATTGGAAAACATCACGGCGAAAGTGATGAAGCACAAAAACTTGGTCTTGAAATAATTGAATTTATGAGAAAAAGATGTGATGATTATTGCAAAGAGTACAAATTAAACTTCACATTACTTGCTACTCCAGCAGAAGGCTTATCAGGAAGATTTATCAATATTGATAAAGCTATATATGGTAAGATAAAAGGAGTTACTGATAGGGAATACTATACTAACTCATTTCATGTACCAGTATATTATAATATATCAATAGTAAATAAAATCAAGAAAGAAGGACCATATCATAAATATACAAATGCAGGACATATTAGTTACATCGAATTAGATGGTGATACTACTAATAACCTTGAAGCATTTGAAAAGATAATAAGAACTATGCATGATAATGATATGGGATATGCTGCAATTAACCACCCAGTAGATAGAGATCCAGTATGTGGTTATGTCGGTGTTATCGGAGATGTTTGTCCTGGATGTGGAAGAAAAGCCTATGAAGGCGTTCCTATAGAAAAAATAAATGAATATAAAAATAGTTGTGATTGTTAAAGAAAAGAGGTAATTAAAATGAAAGAAGAAGAAAAAGTTAAATTAGTCGGTGAGGGTGTAGGTTTTGAAAGAATCAGAAGAATTACAGGATATCTAGTAGGAACTGTAGACAGATTTAACAATGGTAAAAGAGCCGAAGAAAGAGATAGAGTAAAACATTCTACTGAAGGCTTAATGAAGGCAAAATAAAAATGGAAATAAGATTAGCATCTCCAATATTACAAACAGATAGTATTGTAGATGGTGAAGGAGTACGCGCAGTTCTTTGGACTCAAGGCTGCGGACATAAGTGCCCAGGATGTCATAATCCTGGCACTCATTCCTTTGATGATGGTATACTTCTAGATATTGAGGAAATTAAAAACCAAATAGATAATCTTGAAGGTCAAGATGGAATAACCTTCTCAGGAGGAGATCCAATGTATCAAGTAGAGGCCTGTCTTGAGCTTGCTAAATATATTAAGTCTAAAAAAATGAATATCTGGTGTTATACAGGATTCACATATGAAAACTTACTTAAACTAGGTGAAGTAAATCCTAAAATAATCGAACTACTAAAACAAATAGATGTTCTCGTGGATGGACCTTTCATCCTTGATAAGAAAAGTTATGACTGCGTTTTCAGAGGCTCTACCAATCAAAGAATTATTGATCCAAAGAAGAGCTTAAAGGAAAAGAAAATATGTCTAGTAGAGAAATACTATCCTAAAGATCAAAAGAAAAATAACAAAAGAGAGCGAATGTACATTTAAGCTCTCTTTTTATAACATATACATAGAACCATCGTCTTGATAAGAATTATTATTAGCTAGTCTCTGCTCTAAAGATTTAACTCTTGATTCTAAACTATTTAGTCTATTATTAATTTCATATAAAGTATTGTTACCATTATCATAACCATTCATATTTTTTTGTAGATTGTTAGGACTATAATTCATTCCTTGAGGAGCATATGGCATTCCATTCATTAAACTACCAGGAGGCCCTTGATAACCAAAATTACCATACATCATATTACCTGGCATATTCTGAAAATAACCATACTGCATCATATCTCTATTATCCATATTATCACATTCCTTTACTTTATTATATGCAAATAGCAATAAATGTGCTATAATACTATTTGTGGTGAGTTATGAGATTAAAAAATATAAAAGGTGCAAGTGAAAAAATACTATTAGGGAAATACTTTATAAATAATCCTAATGAATATAAAGGTAAATGGAATAAACTATTTAAAAATAATAATCCTATCTATATAGAAATAGGTATGGGTAAAGGGAACTTCATTATAAAGAATGCTCTTGATAATCCAAATATTAATTACATAGGAATAGAAATGTATGATTCTGTTATTCTAAGAGCAGTAGAAAAAACTAACGAGTTAGAACTTAATAATCTATATCTAATAAGAATGGATGCTAGACTAATCGAAGAAGTATTTGATAAAGAAATTGATTTAATATATTTAAACTTCTCTGATCCATGGCCTAAAGATAGGCATTCTAAAAGAAGATTAACTAGTCCTAGATTCTTAGAAAGATATAGTAAAATATTTAGAGGTAATAATAAAATTATAATGAAGACAGATAATATAGATTTATTTAATTACTCAGTAGAATCATTAAAAGAATATGGTTATAATATTGATTATTTAACTAATGATTTACATAGTGATAAAGATAATATTATTACTACTGAATATGAAGATAAGTTTACTAGTAAAGGTATTAAAATAAATTATTTTGAAGCCACTAAGGAGGTAAAATAATGAAAGTATTTAATAATATTGATGTTAATCCTACGGATATGAATTTATATATAACAGCAGTTACTCATTCATCTTATACTAATGAAAATCCTAGTTATCCTGATTATGAAAGACTAGAGTTTCTAGGAGATGCTGTTTTAGAGATAGTAATTAGTGATTATTTGTATAAAGAAAGAAAATATGAAGAGGGATTAATGACTAAGATGAGAGCATCATATGTTTGCGAAGAAGCCTGTGCTACTTATGCTAAAGAGATGGGTTTGGATGAAGATATTAAAGTTGGTTCTGGTGAAGAAGTAAATCAAACAATACTTGCGGATGTTTTTGAGGCTTTTGTAGCGGCTGTTTACTTAGATCATGGCTTTGACTTCGTTAAAAAGTTTGTTCTTGATATCATTGTTAAATATATTGATAGGGGAGAGAACTTCTTACATGACTATAAGTCTACTCTTCAGGAGTTAGTTCAAACTGTTAAGAAGTCTGTTACTTATGAAGTAATAGATGAAGATGGCCCTTCACATAACAAGACTTTTACCTCTATTGTTAAGATAGATGGTATTGTTATGGGAAAAGGAACTGCAGGTAGTAAGAAAGCTTCTGAGCAAGAAGCTGCAAGAGATGCTTTAAGTAAGAGATCAGAAATTAATTAATATTTAATATATGTTCACTCTAAGCCTAAGGTCTTAGAGTGTTATTTCGAGCCTAAGTTTAGTCTCGAAAAAAATCTATTATATAAAAGCCATGAATAAATACCTATGTAAAGTCAGGTATTTATTCTTTTATTATGAAAAAAACTATGATACAATTAGTATAGATAAGTGAGGTAAAATATGAAGATAGATAGAGTTATTACTGGTTCTTTAGAAGAGAACTGTTATATACTTGGAATAGAAGATAAAGTATTAATAATAGATCCGGGCGATGATATAGATAAGATAAATAAGGTAATAAATAATAGAAAAGTACTTGGAGTATTAATTACACATAGGCATTTTGATCATATAGGAGCTTTATCTTATTTTGATAAAAATATAATCTATGATCGAAGTAATACTGAAGAAAAAGAATATAAAATAGATAAATTTAATTTTAATATTATATTTAATCCAGGTCATTCTAGTGATAGCATAAGTTTTTACTTTAAAAAAGAAAATATTCTCTTTTGTGGTGATTTTATCTTTTATGAAAGTATAGGAAGATGTGATTTGCCTACTGGAGACTATAAAATTATGAAAGAAAGTCTTAATAAGATAAAAAATTATCCATTAGATATGTTAATATATCCAGGTCATGGAAGAGAGACTACTCTTGAATATGAGATAGAAAATAATATATATTTTAGTGAGGTTTAATTATGAATATAATGAAGTTATTTAAAGATAAAAAAGTTGTAATCGCAGGTCCTTGTTCTTTTGGTACCTATGAAGAGTTAGATAGTATTACTAAAAAATTAAAAGAATTAAATGTAGATATACTTCGTGCGGGTACTTTTAAGGGAAGAACAAGTCCTTATGCCTTTCAAGGATTAAGAGAAGAAGGCGTAGAAATATTAATTGATATTGGTAGGAAATATAATATTCCAGTAGTTACTGAACTAACTAGTATAGAACAAGTTAAAAAGTATGGTAATAAACTAGATATAATTCAAATAGGGGCTAGAAACATGTATAACTATGAATTATTAAAAGAAGTAGGTAAATTAAAGACTCCAGTTATACTAAAAAGAGGATTATCTGCAACATATAATGAATGGCTTTTAGCGGCTGAATATATAAAGAATGAAGGTAATGATAATATAATTCTTTGTGAAAGAGGAATAAGAGGCTTTGATCCTACCACTAGAAACATTCTTGATATAGCGGCAGTTCCTTATATAAAGAAAAATACGGATTATCCAATCATTGTCGATCCATCACATGCTACTGGTACAAGATATATGATAAGGCCATTATCTATAGCCTCAATAGCAGCAGGTGCAGATGGTATAATGGTTGAGGCTCATATAA
The DNA here is from genome assembly GCA_934101345.1 of uncultured Bacilli bacterium. Lineage (GTDB taxonomy): Bacteria > Bacillota_I > Bacilli_A > RF39 > UBA660 > CAG-302. The sequence continues at coordinate 101 of CAKOQV010000024.1, read as the reverse complement.
GACCTGAAAAGAGTCTTTCTGATGCCAGACAAACAATAAATATAAGTACATTAAAAGATATAATTAGTGATATAAATAAATACCAAAATATATAATTAATT
>CAKOQV010000023.1 GCA_934101345.1 uncultured Bacilli bacterium | reverse complement strand
TCATCTCCTTTACTAAATTATACCAAAGAAAAAGTAAACACATCTTTTTTGTGTCTACTTTTATTTTACAACTTCAAGAATTAAAATAATTTTTCTTCTTTTTCTATTGTAAAAAAGTAAAAATTTCTGTATACTTATTATAGATGAAATAAGGAGTTGGTTTTATGTATACTGGAATATATTTCTTAATCGAAGCAATATTTTATTCAGTACTATTACTGATAGTTTACTTTAGAAAACAAGTATATAAAAGCAAAGAAAACAAAGTCTATTCGATACTTGTTGGTGTTTCCTTTTTTGAACTTTTATTAGAATTTGTTTTGGACATAGTAGGACCAATGTATCAAACCATTCCTAAAGTGAGTTACTTCATAGCAAGATTCTATTCATTAGTAGTGGAACTTTGGATAACTATTTTACTATGTTATGTTTTGTTTGTTTGTCTTAATATAAAAAAAAGAGATAAATATATTCCTATAGTAAGAAATACAGCAATAGTATTAATGATAATATTTGCTACATTAAATTTTATTTTGCCACTTAACTTTAAATATGATGGATACATTGCTTATACTTATGGACCAAGTGTTAGTATTATATACATATCAGCCTTTTTATATTCCTTTATTGGTATAGTAGCACTAATAAGAAATATCAAAAATATTAAAGATAGGCGTTTCTTTCCAATATTATTATTTTTATTAGTGGGTGGTATTGCATCCTATATTCAATATATGAACCCAGGACTATTACTTGCTACACCAATTCATGCCTTCATAACATTCATAATGTACTTCACCATTGAAAACCCTGATGTAAAAATGATTGAGGAATATCATAAAGCCAAAGAAATTGCCGATAACGCTAATGAAGATAAAACAATGTTTTTATATAATATGACTAACGATATAAGAGCAATTACTCAAGATATAAATAATGATGCCAATAATGCTATACTTGAATTAGATAGTAAAAAAATAGACAAAGACTATATGAGTGAATGCTTAAGAGGTATCAAAGAAAATACCGCAAGATTTACCACAATGACTAATGAAATATTAGATGTATCTAGTATAGATAATGCAAATATCAAAGTATATGATGAGAAGTATAATATAAAACTATTACTAAGAAGATTAGTAACACTATATAGTGATAAATGCAAAGAAAAGAACCTAATTTTCAGAAGTGATATTGATAGTACTTTACCAGAATATCTATATGGTGATAGTCTCGGACTTAAAAATGTATTAACTAGTATTCTAGATAATAGTGTTAAATATACAAGTAATGGTTATGTAGAGTTAAATGTAAGTACCATTATAAAAAATAATATAGTAAGACTAATAATAACAGTGGAAGACTCCGGTATTGGTATATCTCCTGATAAATTAGATACCATCTTTTATAAAAATAGGGAAGAAATAGATGGAAGTAATATTAAGAATAATTTATATACTGCTAAAAAATTAATTACACTAATGGGTGGTACTATCATTGCCAGTAGTAATTATAATGAAGGCACTACAATGAAAATAGTTTTAGATCAGAAACTAGGAGAACTAGACAACGAAAAACTAACCAAATATGAAAATACCTATGACAAGAAAAGAATCCTACTCGTAGATGATAATATTTCTACTAATAAGATAATAAGTAAATTACTTAAAGATACCAATATAGAATTAGATTATGTAAGCCTAGGTAAAGAAGCCTTAGATAAGATTAGAAGTAAAGAAAAGTATGATTTAATCCTATTAGATGAAGTAATGGACCCACTAGATGGAAAGACAGTTATGAAAAAATTTAAAGATATCAGAGATTTCAATACCAAAGTCATATTACTAACTAGAAATAACGAATACGAATATAATGAAGAATATCTAAAATATGGTTTTGCAGGGTACCTTTTAAAACCAATAAATAAAGATAAATTATTAGAAATAATAGATAAGTACCTATAAACCATGGTACTTATCTTTACATAATAATTGGTAAAATTTTTCTACCATATTTTTTTGACATTATTACATATTTGTGGTAGAATTATAACTAGTTAAAAAGAACTTCTTTTTAATTGACAAATAATATTTTTTTTGAGATAATTTTATTATAGAGGTGGTTTAAATGAATGATAGAATTACTTTAACTATGCAAGATATTTTAGAGAAGGAATTCAAAATAGATGCCAGAGGATATAGACCGCAAGAAGTAGATAAGTTTTTAGATATTATTATTAAAGATTATAATGAATATAATAATATTATAAGAAACCTAGAAAAAGAAAAAAGAGCTCTAGCTCTTGAAAACCAAAATCTAAAAAATGAAGCAAGAAATTTAAGATCAAGTATTGAAGCTGCTAGAATTGGCGAAAAAGAAATAACAAATGTTGATTTATTAAGAAGAATATCTCAGTTAGAGAAGATAATTTTAGGAAAATCAGAACAATAATTTATCTGGGTAAATGCTGCATATAATTATGTAGAGGAAAGTCCATGCTCGCACTATCTGTGATGATAGTAGTGTTTGTGCTTAGGAAAAAAATAACCTAAGGCAGGTAACTGACGGCGTTCGTTTTATCTAAGGGAAACTATGATAAAATGGATATAAAGTGCCACAGAAACGAGTCTATGAAGAAATTCGTAGAATGAAACGAGGTAAACCCCGCAAGCGAGAAACCCAAAATATGGTAGGGGAATCTTCCGAAGAGAACAAGAATCCAAAGAAGAATGACATTATGTCATAGATAAATATTTACCGCCTAGCAATAGGTACAGAACATGGCTTATAAGATTTATTATTATTAAGGAGAAGTATGAAAAACATTGGACTGAAATTAAAAGAAAAAAGAATACAAAATGGTTTGTCTATTGATGAAGTAGCAGAGGACTTAAAACTAAGACCTTCACAAATAGAAAGTATTGAAGAAGGAAGAAAAGATGACTTCAAAGATATATTCTACCTAAAGTATTTTATTAGAGACTATGCCAAATATTTGGGTTTAGATAGTGATAAAATGTTAGATGAATTTAATGAATACTTATTTGACGAAACATCAAAGATACCAGTAGATATGATAAAAGAGGCTAAAAAAGAAAAAAGTGAAGTAGTCTCAAATGAAAAAGTATCACCATATACAAAAAGTTCTAAGAAGAAACTAGGAGTACCCAAAATAGTAATTGGCCTAATAACTCTAGTAGTTCTAATTATAGTAGGATACATTTTAGTAAGTAACTATAAAGGTAATGACTTTAGTGATAAAAATATTACATATAGTATAAGGAGATAAAATGAATAAAGCAAATAAAATAACAATGAGTAGAATTATATTGTCATTGATAATTATAACAATAATGCTATTTCCCTTTGACCAAGTTGGTTTAGAATTTCCAACATATATACTAAAAGGAAATATTATTATAGACTTAAAATATATACTAGTAGGAATACTTTTTGTAATAGCCTCACTTACCGATTTTCTAGATGGTTATGTAGCTAGAAAATATAACATGGTAACAGATTTCGGAAAGATGATAGATGCTATTAGTGATAAACTACTTACCAATTCAGTATTAATAATTCTTGCTTGTAATGGTAAGATATCCACTGTAATAGCGGTAGTAATAGTTATGCGTGATATCATAGTAGATTCTATAAAGATGGTAGTAGGTAATAAAGGAACCGCTGTAGCAGCTATTGGAATTGCCAAAGTAAAGACAACAACATTGATGGCAGGTATAGTTCTAACACTATTTTATAATTTACCATTCGAATTAATACCACTTAGAGTATCAGACTTCCTATTAGCATTAGCGACTATACTATCTGTAATATCAGGAATAAAATATTATATAATGGCTAAACCATATTTAAAAGATAGATAATACTTTAGGTATTATTTATTTTTTTGCTCACTTTCAGCCTCAGGTCTTCCAGTGCTATTTTTAGCCTTTACTAAAAGTCTAAAAATAGTATGCCAGTCGCATCTATCATATATAAGCCATAAATATATATTTATATGTTACTTGGTATTACTTCTAAAAAATAATAAAAAAACACGAACAAATGTATTAAAATGTATTGACAACTAAAAAAATATATTATATAATGGTTTTGTAATTAAGGAAAGTGTAGGAAAGAGAGAAATTATGGCAAAGACAGTTGAAAAAGATTCTGCATTAGAACAAGTATTAGCAGACATAGAAAAACAATTTGGAAAAGGGGCAATTATGAAACTAGGAGAGCAAGAACATAAAGAAGTAGAAGTATGTCCTAGTGGTTCATTAAGTTTAGATATAGCTTTAGGAGTAGGAGGATATCCTAAGGGAAGAATAATTGAAATATATGGACCAGAATCTTCAGGCAAGACAACATTCGCATTACATGCAATTGCTGAAGTACAAAAGCAAGGAGGAAGAGCAGCATTTATAGATGCTGAGCATTCACTAGATCCAGTATATGCTCACAATTTAGGAGTAAATACTGATGAATTATTATTATCACAACCAGATACAGGAGAACAAGCTTTAGAAATTTGTGATGCTCTAGTAAAGAGTGAAGCAGTTTCAATAATAGTAATAGACTCAGTAGCAGCTCTTGTACCACAAGCAGAAATAGATGGAGAAATGGGTGATTCACATGTTGGATTACAAGCAAGATTAATGAGCCAAGCCCTAAGAAAATTATCCGGATCAATTAACAAAACAAAAACAATTGTAATATTTATTAATCAGTTAAGAGAAAAAGTAGGAGTACTATTTGGTAATCCTGAAACCACACCAGGTGGAAAAGCATTAAAGTACTATTCTTCAGTTAGACTTGATATAAGAAGAGGAGAGCAGTTAAAAGTAGGTTCTGATGTTATAGGAAATAAAACTAATATTAAAGTAGTAAAAAATAAAGTGGCTCCACCATTCAAAACTGCTACAGTTGATATAATGTATGGTGAAGGAGTATCAAAAGAAGGAGAATTATTAGATTTAGCCTCTGATGCTGGTATTGTTGAAAAAAGTGGTGCTTGGTATGCCTATAAAGGAGACAAAATCGGTCAAGGAAAAGAAAATGCTAAAATATATCTAAAAGAAAATTCAAAAATTGAAAATGAAATTGAAGAGTTAGTTAGAAAGCATTATAATATTTCTTTAAATAAGAAAATAGAGAAAGAAGCAAAAGAAACCAAAACTAAAGAATCAAAATAACTAAGGGAATAAAAATAATATTCCTTTTTTCTATGACATATGATAAAATGTAAGTAGGTGATAAATTTGAAAAAAAGCATAATAATATATAATCCTAATTCAGGAAAAAATAGCAAAGAAAAAACATTACCAAAATTAAAAGAAGTGTTAAATGATTATAATTATGAAGTAGAAATAATAGAAACTAAAAAGAAAGGTCATGCTACTACATTAGTAAAGGAAGTTCCTTATGTAGATTTACTTATTTCAATAGGTGGCGACGGAACATTCAATGAAGCTATGACGGGTAACTTTGCTAGAAAAAAAAGATTAACCCTATGTCATCTTCCATCAGGAACAACTAATGATATTGGAGCTATGTGGGGATATGGTAAAGACATAGTATCTAATTTAAAATTAGCTCTAAATGGTGAGATAAAAAGAATAGATGTATGTACAATAAATGGAAAGCCATTAGTATATACTGCTGGCTTTGGTAAATTTATGAATATACCATATGAAACTCCAAGAAAATTAAAAAAAAGATTAGGACATTTAGCTTACATAAAAGAGGGCGCTAAAGATTTCTTTAGAAAAGTAAAATTATATGACATAAGTTATGAAATAAATGGTGAAGAATATCGTGGACTGTTCTCATTTGCCATTATAACCAATGCCAATAGAGTAGCGGGTATTAATAATTTTTATAAAGATATTAAATTAAATGACAATCAGTTTGAAGTTTTAATGTGTAACATCACTAAACTAAAAGATGTAGTAAAGACATTGTATTTCTTTGCTAAATATGATGCCAGTAAAATACCGGGATTTTATTTTTATAAAACAGATAACTTCAAATTTAAATTTAATACACCAATAAAAAAACCACTATGTATAGATGGTGAATCATTTGATGATTTAAGTGGTGAATATAATGTAAAAATTGATAAAGATGTCTATGTCCTAATGCCATCAAAAAATATAAAAAGTTTATTTAATAATGAAGAGAAAAACTAAAGTATATAGTCTTCTCTTCATTTTTCTTTACTTATAGCAGCCATTTCTAACCATTTGTCTTTTCCAGTTAATATTAGCCATAAATACATATAATCTCTTAGTCATTGGCCTAATAGTAGTTTCTAATATAATTTCACTACCATTATCTATGCATTCTTTAAACTTCTTAATCTTAATCAAAAAAGGTATAGAAATTAATTTATATAACCAAAACTTTTCGCACTTGCCAACAATCTCTCCAGCACCAATATTAAAAGATCCCATATATTTAGCTTTATTTTTCTTGGCAAAGTTTTTTATAATTAATGAAGCAGTTCTATTATGCTTAGCCTCCCAAAAACCGCAATTAATAATTGTATAAATCTTTTTATTACTAATATCAATCTTATTATTTTGAATATATTCCATAAATTCAATTATTTTACATGTAGGTCCATCAACATATAAAGGAAAGCATAAAATAATAGTATCAACCTTTTTAATATCTTTTAAAATATCACTAAATTTATCTCTATATACATATTTAATTTTTTCTTTGTCTTTAATTTTATTCAGAAAATAATTAGAATTACTATTTTCTAATCTTGGACTACCATTTATATATAATTTCATATATTTATCTCCTTATAATCATTATAAAAATAAATTTCTGGGTAATTAGTATTCAAATTATTCATATTAGCCTCTACAAATCTAGTGGCAATTTTTTTATCTTCTTCAGTAATATTTTCACCATAAAAATAAACTTTAAAATTGATTTTTTTATCTATTCTAACTTCATGATGTATTTCACCATTTCTAATAGTAAAGAAAGGTTCGACGAATGATATGCTTCTTTCAATAATCTTTTTAACTTTACTACTATAAGTACCATAAGTAAACTTACTAATAATAATAAGTTCGTCACTTTCTAAAATTTTTTTACCATTATAAGTAATATTATCTTTATGTATACATTCTAGTGGCTTCCTAACCCAGCAAGAAAAACATCCTATACAGTTTTTCTCTGCATCACTAACTAAAACATCTGTATCATTTAACTTCAAAAAAGAGGTATCCTCTAAATCATGTATTATCGTTCTCATAATAAAAAATATGATAAATAAAACTAATTATTACAAGTTTGATTTACATATCAGACTATAAATGTTATAATAATATTAAAGATAGAGAGGTAATTGTATGTTATCAATATATAAAAAAGTTGAAAAAAGTTCAGATAATCTTTCTGGAATAGTTCAAATTAGCAGCATATTCGAATTAAATAAGCCATTTTTATTATGTTTATCTCCCCAAGATAATAATGATAAATCCATTTATGGAACTATCAGAGAAGGTATTATTGCATCAAGAGTATATACTAGCAAAGATAAAGGAGCAAGATTTAAAATAGATGAAATGCCATTAGATTTTCTTGGACTAAGATATGTAAGTGAAGATGGCAACAAAAAAAATTATGAAGAAATAGTAGATAAATTTTTATACCCATTTCTTATTGGTAATGGCACCAGAACAATAGAGGAAATAAAAAAGCAAGCAAGAAAAATCAATTTTATGACATACTGTGACGGAACATATACTTACTGTAAAATAGAAGAAAGAATTATTCAAAAACTAATAAGTAATGGCTTTTCTGAGAAGAATGTAGATGATATAGTATCACAAATATCTTTAACAGCATTAGGAACTATGGTAGATACAAGCAGTTTAAAGGCAAATACTATAGCATTTATAGATGCCAACGATTCAGAAATATCAAATGATGTAACAGAAACATATAAAAAAGAGATGCAAAAAAAAAGTGTCAAAAGCATATATGGAACCTACCCAAATACTAATAATGTAATTTATGTATATAATGGAAGTGGAAACCATGATTTAAATGAATATTTTAAAGAAGGCAGTATGGTAAAACCAGTTATTTCTGGAGTATTGACTAGTTATTTAGAAAATTCAGTAAATAATACCCAATCACAAACACTAATTTCTTTATCACAAAGTGAAAAAATAGCAAGAATAAATAAATATTCTGATCAAAGAATATCACCAAGTGCACTACTAGAAGAATTGGATAGTAGTCTTAGTTATGGAAAAACGCCAAAATATACTATTGAAGAAGCAACACTAAGACAAGAATTAGATAACTGTTATAGAAAAATAAGAAAATTACAAGAAGAAACAGTAAGAGTGGCAAAATACAATACTATACTAGAAGAAAAAAATAAACAAATAATATCAGGTATAAAAACAAATTGTAGTGACACAACATTCTACAAAATATTAGTACCTTCAGGTATGTGGCAATTACCAATAGGAGTAGATATATCAAATCAAAAAAGTGATAGAGAAATAATTGAAGAATTTGAAGAAAATGTAAAACCAAAATCAAAATAAAAACCACTCTCAAATTAAATTGAGAGTAGTTTTTATATTATCACGAAAAAGTTCGCTTAATTCTACTATGGTGTGAGTGTCGTAGTAATCTACAACTTTATCTCAAAAACGATTGATATAAGAATCAATCATTATTGTATTTAATTTTAAAATTTAACGTTTATGTCTAGCAGTTCTGCTTTCAACTTCACTAATTTCATATGCATGAAGTTTTTAACTAATCTTAATTTTTCAAATACTTCAAAATTTAACAATTATAAAAATATATTAATCATTTTTAAATAGTATAGGATTTTGACGTGATAATAACTTTTGTTTGCCCTGTTGTTGTAATTCTAATTGAGAGCTCGTTAATTCATCATAGAGTTGTTTATAACTTCCGACATCTCTTTCTTTACCAAAAATTATATTTGTACCTTTGGTTTCAAACAGAAACAAACATGTCTTTAAAATTTCAATTGTTAAATTTACAACTTTGTTTTCATTCCTTTCTAACTTACTTATAATATCTTGTCTAAGTTCAGGATGTTTAATTGATATATATCTTATTATCATAGTTTCTACTAAAGTTTGTGCTCTAGTTTGAATGAAATAATTTAGTTGATATTCTACTTCATACCACCATTTTTTTCCTTTAAATGGAATTATTGCAAGTTTTCTTTCATTACATTCTAACTCATATATTCTATATAACTGTTCACTTATCACATTATAATCTACATTAGATTCTAATAAAAATAAATTACTAATAAACTCTGTATCAGCCATTACATCAATTATTTCATCATAATCTTTACTATATTTATAACTCATTAAAACACCACCCATTTTATATTTTTAATTTTCTGTGCATTTTTATATAGTCTTTATTACTTGTTAAACATCACAATTAATTTTGCTTTAAATTTATCATAATTTTTTTGCATATGAATTATTATACCATATATTTTGATGATTTAACAAATCTTTTTAATCATTTTTCTAATTCTTCTTCAATATCTAATTTTTTCTTTATTAAATACATCCTAATCAATTTCTTGCATATAATAAAGGTTAACCAAAATTAACCTTATATATCTAGAGTCGATTAGTTCGACTATTTTCCTTTTTTGTATATTTTATTTTACCATTTACAACATTTACACACATTCTTTGCAAAGAAAAAATGTTATTTCTTTGTTTATTAATTTACAGTATGGTTTATTCTTTCTATTTTTTAAGTTTATACAATAGTTATTCATTATTAATCTTCCTTTCATTTGGAAAATTAATAAATATTAAATACAAATATGTACCTAAAATGTACCTAAATACACATAGAAATATAAAAAGCCCTATAAAATAAGGCTTTATTTTCATATTGGTGGAGCTGAGGGGAATCGAACCCCTGTCCGCAAATACAGCAGCTTAACCTTCTACAAGATTAGTAAGTTATTAAAATTCATAAGCAAATAGATAACTCACAATCATAATTGCTTACTAGTTTATGTTTATTCATTATGAAGTCTAAACTAAAATCATAATATAGTCTGCTTTATAAGTCCTATCTAATTCTCACAGACAAAGAATTAGTAGAACCTGTCGCTACCTATAGGTTAGGCATAAGCAACAGCGTTTGTATAGCTGTTTCCAGTTATATTTAATTTTACTCTTGTAACGTAAGAGATATTCGTCTTGCTAATTAAGCCCAAATATTTTCGTCGAAGCCAAAGACAGCCCCAATACATATACAATTTTATCAAACAAATGTTTCTTTGTCAATTTTTTATTTAAATTTTATTGTAATATTACAAAAATTAATGTATAATTACTATAGAATAGAAATAGGGAGCATTAGTATGGAAAATAATAATATTGAGAATAAAAACTATTTTGGTGTTAGACATTACAATGTTAAAATAGTAAAAGAAAAAATAAGACCATTAAAGTTCATTTCCAGTGTTTTGTCTTACGCCATATTTATATGGTTATTGTTAGTTGGATTAACACTATTAATATATATAGCAGACATTAAAATACGAGCAGCTAAAGGTGATAATACGCCACCTACATATAATGCCTATGTGGTATTAACAGGATCAATGATACCAGAAATAATGCCTAAAGATGTTGTAATAACTAAAAAGAGAGATGCAAAAGATCTACAAGTAAATGACATAATAACATTTGTATCATCAGATACAAGACTATCAAATATAATTGTAACACACAGAATAAAAAATAAATACTATGATGCAACAACAGGTAAATATACATTTCAAACAAAAGGTGATAATAATAATGTCGAAGATTTTGCACTAGCAGAAGATAAAAACATAATAGGTGAAGTAATTTACAAAATACCAAAATTGGGATATATTCAAGAAATATTAGCAACTAAAGGAGGATTAATTATAATAGTATTAATTCCATGCTTAGCAATATTATCTTATGACATAGTAAAATTATGTTCAAAAGCATCATCAAAAAAGAAAAACAAATCAAAACTTGTAAGAAGGTGATAAACTATGCCTAAAACCAATAAGTTTTATGTAAAAAACATAAAAAAGCAAAATATAACAATTGAAGAAGAAAGAAAACAACATTCACCATTTATATTATTTTTGAAAAAAAATGGCAAATTAATCTTTATAATTTTTCTCTTTCTTTCATTATTGATATTCAGCATTTCAATATATTTTCTTATTAAAAACATAAAAGACTCATCAGTAACTAAATATGAAAATAATGGAGTAACAGTAACTTTTGATTCTTCAGAAGAAAGTATAGTTAACGGAACTCCGATAACAAGTGAGTATGCCAATAAATTATTCAGCAGTAATGTTCAAAATAGTGATTATGAAGGCGTAGTAATAAAAATATCTGAAAAAACATTAAAATTTGGTAAAATAATATTTTATTCAGATAAAACATCATTAATAAAATATAATGACGGAACTTATATGAGGATATATTCGGTTAACAATAACTATGGTATAGATAAGGATGGTATTATAAACTCCAAAGCATTAACAAAAAAATTAACCGGAGAAATAAAAAAGACTGACCTTGAAATGAACATATTGTATTTATCCGATGGTAGTACAGAAATAACATCTGGTAATAATACTATCTTTGTAAGAAATGGTGATATTACCATTCTAGAAGATAAATTTTATACAGATTTAAGTTTAATCTCAATAAAACTACAAGAAAAAGATGGAAAAACATATTATTCAAACAACACAATAAAAGAAAATGATACTTTAATTATTGATAATAAAGTATTTAAAGCAACAAAGAAATTAGAAATACAAGATAACATAAAAATAATTTATTATGAAAATAATTATGCTGAAGTTATAAAAGATGACTTAAGTATAATAGTAGAAAAAAGTGAACACATTAGATATGATGATAATATATTTGAAATTGTATATCAAGACAAAGAAAAAATAGACATCAAAGATTTTATGGATATAAAAAGCATAACACTAAATAATGACAATAATAAAAGTATAAATTATATTGTAGTATTAGAAGAATCAAAAAATTACCAACAATATAAAAAGCTATCAAACGAATATATTAGATATAATACTTACATTAATGGAAAAAGTAATAAAGATAACATCTTAAATAACAATTTAAAAGGCAATAAAAAATATCAATTTAATAATAATACATATTTATTATATGAAGGCACATTAGAAAGGTATAGCAAAATAGAAATAAAAATAGGAATGTGGATAGATTATGAAACAATAACAAATGAATACATGAATTCTGCCTTTATCGGTACAGTAAAAGTATACATCGAATAAATGAGGTGATAAAAATTATGAAAGATAAAAAAACTACTAAAATAGTTTTAATAGTTGCTTCAATATTATTAGTAATAACCGCATCAATAACAGCAACTCAAGCATATTTTAATAAAGATACATATGCTAAAAATCCAATAGAGTATCAATCAGGAATTTTGTCAGTTGACGCGAAGTCTAAATCAAATAACATATCTTTAGATAATACATTACCAATGAGTGATGAAGATGGAATTAAAACAGAACCGTATGTATTTACTATAAAAAATAATGGAAATGTAGATTACAAATTTAGTGTAAGACTATTATCTACAAGCGATAATACAATTTATCCAGAATACATAAAATTGCAAATTGACGATTTACAAGCTATAAAATTATCAGAATTAACAGATAGTATTATAAAAAAAGATATTATTTTATCAGCAGGGGAAACAATTGATATAACGTTAAGAGTATGGTTAGATATAGATACCCCTAATACACAAATAGGAAAAGAATTTAATTCTAAAATAGTAATAGATGGCCAATCAATATATACAAATGATAATATGGTGACTTATGATGCTAATGGCGGTACAGGAGCACCTGAGCCACAAGTAATAAAAAGAGGAGAACAGCATATTAGTAATACAATTCCAACAAGAGATGGATATACATTTTTAGGATGGGGTGATAGTAAAACATCTACGACAGTCTTATATAATCCAGGCGATAAGTTTATTATCTTAGAAAATAGCACATTATATGCTATATGGGAAAAGTCTGAATATACTGTAACATTTACAATTCTTGGCACCTACGAAGATAGTGCAACAGTCAAAAAAGGAGAAACTTTAACAAAAGAAATTTATATGGGTATTTCAAACCCTCAAATATCATGCACAAACGGCGCAGTAGGAACAATAGTAAATATAGGAACTGTAAATGTAACAAATATTACATCAGATACAACTTGTGATATTTATAATTAAAAAAGATATTGTATTGTATCTTTTTTTATTTTTTGCTAATACTACTAATGGTGAAATACATGAAAAAGAATAACATAATACTAATAAGTTCAATAGTAGTAATATTAATAACACTATGTACAATTGCAGGAACATATGCAGTAATAATAAACGTAACAAATGAAAATGGAACAGATAAAATAATAAATAATATAGATATCAAGGATCTATTAACTAACGATAATGGTACTTATAATAATACCTATTACCAAGTAAAAAATGAATTAAATGTAAATGAAAAAGAAATGAATATATTAATAAATTCAGAGCCTTTAAATAATAAATTAAAATTAGTACTAGAAACCATCGTAAAATATAGACTAAGAAAAGATAAAGAAGCAAGATATAGTAATGATGAAATATATAGCATGATAATTGAAGGTATAAATGCAACTCCTAATATAAGTGAAGAACTAAAAAATAAAGTAATAATATCCGCAGATAGACATAAGCAAGATATTTCAGATTTTCTTTATGACATAGAAGTATCTCTTCTAGGAGATTAATTATGTATATTGTATATTTATTAATAATATTATTAATGGTACTATTATTTATAATAGTAAAAGATAAAATATCAATATTAAAAATAATAGGTATAGTCCTAATATATTCAGGAATACTAATAATGTTATTAGCGGTCGCCATAAAAGTATTAATCAAAACAACAATTTATTACATAAACTTAAGTAAAGTAACTAGTATTATTCTAAGTGATTTCTTAATTATAAGTATAACATTTATATTATCAGGATTATTTTCATATATAATGTATAAGATATTAAGACCAAAAGAGATGATAAAAGTACAACAAAAATAGTTGTATTTTTTTTCTTATAATTATATATTTTTTTTTCTTAATGTGATAAAATTAATATGGAGATGATAGGATGACTGTGAAAAAGGATGATATCAATAAAAAAGAAACGCCAAAAGCAAGCAAAAACACCAAAGAAAAAACAAATACAAATACTAAAAAAGATACACAAGATAGTAAAAAGAGTATAAAAAAAGTAATAGATAAAATCAAGTTATCAAAAAATAAAGAAAAAGACTTATATAATGTTAAAGAAGTAATAATCGTAATGATATTTTCTGTGGGTATAGGTTTCTTAATGTGCTTTGGAATAATTAGTATTTTTACTGGTAAAAACTATTTTAAAGTAACTAGAGATTTAGATAAAGTGATAGATACATACTATGCCATCGTAGATAATTACTATGGTGATTTAGATAAAAATACTATCATTGATGGAGCAGTAGAAGGAATGATTTCATCAGTCGGTGATACCTTTACAACATACACAAATACTGGTGATACTGAAACATTTGACGAAACGATAAAAGGAAGTTATGAAGGAATAGGCTGTAGTGTGGCCACATATAATGATGGCAAAATAGTAGTAATAGAAATATTTGAAGATTCTCCAGCAGATACTTCCGGGCTAAAAGTAGGAGATATCATTACCAAGATGGATGGAGAAAGCCTTGAAGGAAAGACAGGAACCGATGTATCAAATTACATAAAGAATAGTGGCAAAAATAAAGTAGTATTAACAGTAGTGAGAGATAATGAAGAAAAAGAAGTAACAATAAATCTAAGTAAAGTAGATATACCCTATGTATCAGGTGAAGTAATAGAAAAAAACAGTAAAAAGGTAGGATATATAAAAATATCACTATTTGCTAATAATTCTTATAAACAATTTAAAAGTAAATTAGAAAAGTTAGAAAAAGAAAACATAGACAGTCTTATTATTGATGTTCGAGATAACAGTGGTGGTTATCTAACCTCGGTAACCGATATATGTAATCTGTTTCTAGAAAAAGGAAAAGTTATTTATCAATTACAGGATGAAAATGGTACAGTAAAGAAAAAAGATACCACTAAAGAAAAAAGAACTTATGATATAGCAGTTCTAATAAATGGTTCTTCAGCATCAGCTTCTGAAATATTAGCTTCCGCAATTAAAGAAAGTTATAAGGGGATAGTTGTAGGACAAAATAGTTATGGAAAAGGAACTGTTCAACAAACAAAAAAATTACTAGATGGAAGTATGATAAAATATACTACTCAAAAATGGCTAACCCCCGATGGTAACTTCATAAATGAAATAGGTGTAAAACCAACTAATGAAGTAATATTATCTGAAGATTATTATAAAAACCCAAGTATAGAAACAGATAATCAATTACAAGAAGCATTAAGTTTATTAACAAAGTAAGACTTTAATAGTCTTATTTTCTTTTAGTTTAATATAATATAATGGTGATACATATGATTGTTAAATATACAGAAAAAGAAAAAGAACTGTTAGCAAGGTTAATGCGTGCAGAAGCAGTAGGTGAAGGTAATCTAGGTATGTTAATGGTAGGAAATGTCGGAATAAATAGAGTACTTGCAGATTGCCTAACATTTAAAGATATAAGAAGTATATCCGAAATGATTTATCAAAGTCCAGGCGGTTTCTCAGGAACATCAAGTTCTTTATTTTATGGTAATCCAACAGCCTTAGAATCCTCACTTGCGGAAAGAGTTATTCGCGGAGAAAATTATTATCCAGCAACCAATGCTCTATGGTTTTATGCTCCGTCGGCAGGGACATCATGCAAAAGTGTTTGGTGGAATCAATCCCTTTCTGGTAGATACAAAAATCATTGCTTCTATAAGCCGGATAAAGGAGTATGTAAAGAAATACACTAATGTTAAATCTACTAAAGGGATTCATAATCGGAATAGGTAAAATAATACCAGGAGTATCAGGCTCTGTACTCGCCATAACACTAGGAGTATATGATAAATCAGTAGAATATATAAATAACTTTAAACATAATAAAAAAGAAAGTTTGAAATATCTTTTACCACTAGGTATAGGAGTAACAGTATCCATAATTATATTTAGTAAAATAATAACTATGCTATTAGATAAATATTATCAAATTACTATGTTATTATTTATTGGATTAATAATTGGCGGATTACCAGAAATAATAAAGAAAACAAAAAAAGAGGATAATATAATAGCGGTAACTAGTTTTATAATATTCTTCATAATATCAATTTCTAATTTGAATAGTAACTATATATTAAAAGGAAATATTTTAGATATTATAATATTATTTACTTCAGGCCTTCTTGAAGCAATAGGAACAGTAGTACCAGGAGTATCCTCTTCAGCTCTTCTAATGATACTAGGAACATATAATATAATATTATCTACCATAGGTAATATTACAGATGTAGAAATAATCTTAATCAATATAAAAATAATAATACCGTTTGTACTAGGAGTATTTCTAGGTATTATTATTTTAGTAAAAACAATAGATTATTTGTTAAAGAAACACGAAAATAAATTATATTCCTTTGTACTAGGAGTGTTATTATCAAGTATAGTACTCTTAATAATAAAAGTATTTAAAGTAAAAATTAGTATTATAGAATTAATATTAGGAATAATATTCTTATTACTTGGGGTATTATTATCTAATATAATAAAAAAATAAAAAAGCCCCAAGGCTTTTTATTATCAAAATTGGTGACCAGTATGGAATTCGAATCCATGAATGCTGCCGTGAAAGGGCAGTGTGTTAAGCCACTTCACCAACT
>CAKOQV010000022.1 GCA_934101345.1 uncultured Bacilli bacterium | reverse complement strand
TCTTGTATTAATCTTAAAATAACTATCATCACTAGTATGCTTGTTATTAGGAGATTGGTAATTATCTAAAATAATGCTTCTCTTTAAATCTCTATCCATTATAATATTTCCTTCCATATATTATTACTATTTTTTAGTACATTGATAAGTAAGTCAATTTCTTCCTTAGTGTTATAAAAACTAAGACTAATTCTAACTGTATTACTAATATTAAAAACATTATCAAGTATTTTAGCACAGTGATTACCCGCTCTTACACATATATTATATTTATCTAAGTATATCGCAGCATCTTGTGCAAATACTCCATTAATATTAAAAGCTACTATATTAGTATCTACATCTTTATTATATATAGTAATAAAATCAAGTTTAGATAGTTCATTAATTAAATATTTTCTCAAATCTCTTTCGTACTTATTAATTTTATCCATACCAATATTTTCTAGATAACTAACTGCCACACTAAGACCTAATACTCCTTCAATATTTGGAGTACCACCTTCAAGTCTTGTAGGTATCTCTCTTAGTTCAACATAGCCATCCTTAGTAAACATAGCATTCATGCCACCACCATAATTAAATGGTTTAACTTTATCTAGTAAATCAAATTTACCATATAAGACACCAATACCAGTAGGGCCATACATCTTATGACCAGAAAATACCATAAAATCAATATCTTCATCTTGGACATCTATTTTTTTATGTGCTATACCTTGCGCAGCATCTACGACCACGATTATATTATTATCATGGGCTAGTTTACTAATTTCTTTAATAGGTCTCTCATCACCGATTACATTAGTAGTATAAGCAAGAGATATAACTTTAGTTTTGTTAGTTATAGCCTTTCTAACATTATTGATAGTTACTTCATGATTATCATTAAGTTCAATATATTTAACTTTAATACCTATTTCTTTTTGTAATATAAACCAAGGTATAATATTAGAAGCGTGTTCACTAAGAGTAATAAGAACTTCATCATCTTTCTTCAAATAATCTTTAAAAAAACCAGAAACAATAATATTCATACCATTAGTGGTACCATCCGTAAAAACAATTTCAGAAGGTTCTTTAGCATTAATAAAGTCTTTAATTTTTTTTCTAGTCTCTTCATATAGACTATCAACAGTGGCACTTAGTTTATAGTCGCCCCTATGAGCATTCGCAGTATATTCATCATAATATTTTAATATAGCATCTCTTACTACCTTAGGTTTCAAAGTAGTAGCTCCATTATCAAAGTATATAATATCTTTCTTTAAAATCTCAAAATCGTCTCTATTCATCTATTCACCTCCTACTTCTTCCAAAATATTAAGTATTTTTTCTCTATATTCCATATTAGGATTAATATTTGACAAAATAATTCCTTTTATAATAATTTTAATAGCCGCATTATAAGAAATACCCCTACTCATTAAATAGAATAGTTCTTCTTCATTAACATTACCAATTACTGATGCATGAATCGCGGTAACACTATTATCATGAGTAAATATATTAGGATTAATCTTATTATTAGAGTCTCCTAAAGTAATAATCTTAGTACTTTGATTCAAATAACAATCCAATATCTTATTCTCTACATAACTATTAATAACAAAATTATTACTACTATTCTCCTTAGCTATAGTTCTATTAAATATATCACTACTAGTAGTACTATCATTATGATATATATTAATTAAATAATTATCATAGTTTTTACTAATACTAGAAAAGTTATATTTAATATTAGCTTTCTTCTTATTTAAGTAAACATTAACTTTCTCATTTGTATTATCATTATAATAAAACTTACTAATTATTAATGAAGAATTCTTACATAAATTATATGTAATATTAGTATTAATATCTTTATTATTAGAATATTCAAATAACTGTACACATACATTATCTTCTATATTTATAGTAATATTAACATTATCAGAAGTAATATATTCTAAATAATAGTCTCCATTATTAGTAAAGGTAATAATATTATTATTTAGTATAACATCATTATTATCAAATGGAATAATTTTATTATTAACTACATTTATTTTATTCATTAGTTACCTCTTTAGTTATATCATTATTACTATCTTTAAAATAATTGTATCCATTTTTTTCTACTTCCATTGCTAAATCATAATTACCAGTTTTAATAATTTTACCATTATTCATTATATGAACATAATCAGGATGCAAGTATTCTAATATTTTAGGATGATGTGTGATAATTAAAATAGAAGTACTAGGATTTTCCGCTTTATATTTCTTTATATTTTCACTAGTAATTCTAAGGCTATCTACATCAAGTCCAGAATCAAGTTCATCTAAAATAATAAATTTAGGCATAAGAAGCTTTATTTGTAATACTTCATTTTTTTTCTTTTCTCCACCAGAAAAACCAACATTTAAACTACGATGAATTAAATCCTTATTCATAGATAATTCTTCAGCACCTTTTTCACATTTTAGTATAAAATCATATAGTCCTATTCTTTTATTATTAACACTACTAATCGCAGTTCTTAGAAAGTCTTGGTTTGATACTCCTTCTATTTCCATAGGATATTGCATAGCAAGAAATATTCCCTTCTTAGCTCTTTCGTCAGTAGAAAAAGAATTTAAATTATCGCCATTAAATTCTATACTACCATTAATGATTTTATAATTAGGATCACCCATAATTACTCGTGATAATGTCGATTTACCAGTACCATTTGGTCCCATTATAACGTGAATTTCACCATCATTAATTACCATATTAAAATTTTTTAATATTTTCTTATTATCTGTAGTAACTTCTAGATTTTCTATTTTTAACATATCCTCTATCCCTCTTTTCCTAATAATTATAACACTTTTGTAGCATTTTGAAAACTATTAGAGTAAAAAAGATATAAGCAACTTGTACTTATATCTAATTATTTAATAAAAGGATCTAAATTTTTTCTCCTAGTAGGAACTTTCATTTTTCTTATAGCTTTATTTTCAATTTGCCTAATTCTTTCTCTAGTAACGTCAAGCATTTGGCCAATTTCATCTAGTGTAAAAATTTTATTGCCATTAAGTCCAAATCTTAACTCTAAAACTTTTTGTTCCCTAGGATTTAAAGTGGCTAAAACTTCTTTGATAGTTTCTTCAAGTGCCATTTTATAAGCAATTTCCTCCGGATCATCATCAGTACTAGGAATAAAATCTCCAATAACAGAATGTTCTCTATCTCCATCAGATTTAATAGGAGTATCTAAAGAGATCAAATTTGTTTTTTCCATTATTAACTTAGCTTCTTCAATTTTTGCTACATCAATATTTAGATACTTTGCCACCTCTTCATCACTTGGTTCACCAGAATTAGTCATTATTAAGATTTTTTTTGTTCTATTAATTTTTTCAATAAGTTCATGGGCATGAACAGGAATTCTTATAGTATTAGCATGATCGGCAAGTGCTCTAGTAATAGCTTGCCTAATCCACCAAGTGGCATAAGTACTAAATTTAAATCCTTTATAAGGATCAAATTTTTCTACAGCTTTCATAAGACCAAGATTTCCTTCTTGTATTAAATCCAAAAGAGAAAGTCCACGATTTGCAAAATGCTTAGCTATAGAAACGACAAGTCTCAAATTAGATTCAATTAATTTTTTTCTGGCTTTTTCATCCCCTTTTTTAGTGGCAATTGCTATAGCCTTTTCTTCTTCAGCTTTTAATAAAGGTAAACTACCAATTTCCTTTAAATACACCTTGACAGAGTCACTATCAGTATAAAAGTTATTGTTATCAATGTTTTCATCATTACTTTTTTCTTCGTTATTTAAGTTTTCTCTTGTTTCTTCAAAGTCAATCGCGGCATTGAGTAATTCATTAATTTTATCATCATCAATAAAAGATAGAATTGATATTTCATATTCTGATATAAACTTATCTACTACATCTTGACCATATTTATTACATAAAAAACCATAAATGTTATTTACTTTATTTTGACTAGTTATATCAATAACGATAAAAGCAATACTATATAATTTTAGTAATTCTTGTTTTTTAGTACTAAGATTTAGTATTTGCTTAAATGCTAGATTAACATCATTAATACCATATCTACTAATAAGATTATTATATTCTTTTAAATTCAATACTTTAATATTACTAATTTCATTAATTATTTTATCCATAAAAACCTCCTTAAAATTACTTTGCAGTCTCTTCCCCTTCAGCGATTTTATATTCTATCATAACATTAAAAAAAAGTCAAACATAAGTTTAACCCTTTAATAATTGACCTATAATTAGTTTATAATATCATATACAAATTAGTCTTTATAATTCTTAACTAACTCATCAAGTTCATTAATTAATTTATCGGAATCTCCCCAAGTCTTAAGCTTAACTCCAGAAGCATATTTATGACCACCACCACCGAATTTAGTGGCAACATCATTTATATAAGGACCAACAGATCTTATATTTGCTCTTATTAAATTACTCTTAATATCCTCAGTAAGAAATACCCATACAACAATTTCATTAACAAATTTTAAATCATTAATCATGTTTCCAGCAGCAGCACTATCTACACCAAATTCCTTTAACTTTCTATCTGTAATTTTAATATAAGCAACACCATTTTCAGTAAGAGTTAAGTTTTGATAAATATATCCTTCAAATCTAATCTCAGAAATAGGTCTTTGATATAAGACTTTATATAAAGAAGTAAAGTCTATATTAGTTTCTTCAAGTAATCTAGTAACTAAACTAAATGTTTTAGGAGATGTATAATCATGTAAGAATCTATCGGTATCACCAACAATTCCTAAGTATAATTTTTCTCCTATCTCCTTATTTATTTCGATTTTATTATTAAATACGAATTCAAGAATTAATTGACTAGTACTACAAGAATTATCATCAATTAATTCAATATTTGCATACTTATCAATAATAGGATGATGATCTATTTTAATAACATATTCAAAGTTATTAAGATTAACACCATCAATTCTCTTAATATCTGGAGTATCCAAAACAATAAGTAGTCCTTTAGTAGTATCGATGTTATCTATCTTTTCATTATTTCCAAAAAACTTAAATCTACTTGCAGGATTACCAACAGCATATACTTTTTTATTAGGAAAAGTCTTTAAGATTATTTCCTTAAGTGCAAACTGAGAGCCTAAAGCATCAGGATCAGCACCAATATGTCTTGCTATAACAATGGTATCATATTTTTTAATTACTTTAAATATTTGCTTATATATATTCATATTATCCTTGTAATACTAATGAATAAGTGTCTTTAGCAATCATTAACTCTTCATTAGTAGGAATGATGTAAGCAGGAACAGCAGAGTCATCAGTAGTAATTTTTCTTTCTTCGCCTCTAACATTGTTAGCTTCTTCATCTACTTTAATACCAAGTACTGCAAGTTTATCAAGAATTTCTTTTCTAGTACTAATAGAGTTTTCTCCAACACCAGCAGTAAATACGATGGCATCACAGCCGCCAAGAAGAACATAGTATTTAGCAATATATTCAACTATTCTCTTTACATACATTTCTTGTGCTAAAATACATCTTTCATTACCATTTTTAATACCATCTTCAATGTCTCTTGAATCACTAGATACACCACTTATTCCAAGTAATCCACTTTGTTTATTAAGTACAGTATCCATTTCTTTAGGAGTCATACCAGTCTTTTCCATAGCATAAGTAACAACCGTAGCATCCATATCACCACATCTTGAACCCATAATTAATCCAGCATTAGGAGTAAGCCCCATTGAAGTATCAACACATTTACCATCTTTAACAGCACTAATTGAAGCACCATTACCAATGTGGCAAGTAATAAGTTTAGTATCATTTCTACCAAGAATTTCATTCATTCTTTGAGAAACATATTTATGACTAGTACCATGTGCACCATATTTTCTAATACCATATTCTTTATACCAAGCATAAGGTACGGCATACATGTATTCACAAGGAGCCATAGTTTGATGGAAGGCTGTATCAAATACAACAGTCTGAACAGCATTAGGCATAACTTCTTTAGCGGCATTAATACCTACAATAGCGGCATGGTTATGTAAAGGAGCTAAACTAGCTAGTTCATCAATTTTACTAACAGCATCATCATCGGCAATTACAGTCTTATCAAAATAAGCACCACCTTGTACAATTCTATGTCCTACACCTTTAATTTCATCCAAAGATTCAACAATCTTATTATCCATAAGTTCTTTAATTAAAATTTCAAAAGCAACTTTATGATTAGGTAATTCTACCTCTTTCTTAATCTTTTCACCATTTACTTTAATAGTATAAAAACTATTATCAATTCCTATTCTTTCAAATACACCACTGATTAGAACATCTTCACTAGGCATCTCAAATCCAGTAAATTTTAAAGATGAACTACCAGCATTTACTGATAATATAATCATTATAACACCTCTTTCTCCTATATTATAGCAGATTTCATCAAAATAAGAAACAAAAAATTAAATAAAAAAGTATATTTATTTGAATATTAATAAATATACTTTTCTTTTATTTATCATCTAAACTTTTTACCAGTTTTTTTACCTTTTTATTATTTTTAGTATCAATATTAGTATCAATATTAGTATAGTTTTTAATTTCACTTTGATCAAGAGAAAAATCTCTTTCATAATCTAAACTTAATTGTTTAAGAATACTATTTATTTCGTTATACTTATTTTTTAATCCAAATTTTCTTTCCTCTTCTAACATCAGATTACGATTTTCCTTAACAGAGCAGTGCTCTAAGTATGTGGAACAAGTAATAAATATACCTGATAAAGCTAGTGACGAAATAGATAAAAATCCTGAAAAATTAAATGAGACCATACCAATAAAACTTAAAATACCAATTGAAGAAATAAATAAACATATCTTTCCATATTTATCTAGTAAAATAATTTTTCTATTGCAATCATTAATATTTTCATCTGTATTACTAATTTGAAAACTAATATCATTTAATTTATTAGTATAATCATTATATATATCATTCATATAACTAACACCAACTTTCCTTTTGTACAATAAATATGATACAATAATTAAACATAAAAGTCAAACAAAAATGCATACTTAAGACCATTAATTTAATATATTTAAAGAGAAATTTTATAATATGTCTTTTAGGTAAATATTATCTAAGTATTTAAATAAATTAAACACTTTATTGATCCATATCATTCATAATTTTTGGAAGTATTTGCTGCTTTCTAGATACAATACCCTTTAAGAACATACCCTCTTCAATATTATCAATGTTAAAAGCAGATTCTAAAATATCTTTTGCTCTATCACTATAAAGAACATAAGTACCATTTTCTAATATATCAGTAACAAATAAACATACAAATAAGTAATTATTCTTTTCACTAATAGTATTAAGTAAATCAATATATTCATTCATATTATTAAGAACATCATTAATATCAGTAGTAATAACTTGACCCAAACCAACTTTATTACCTTTAATAACATAGTTCTTATAATCTTTATAAAGTACTTGTTCCATAGTCATACCTTCAAGAGAAGAACCAGCCTTAATCATTTTATATCCATAATCTTTATAATTAACTTTAGCTATTTTACTAAGATCTTTGACTGCTACAACATCTTTATCAGTAGTAGTAGGACTAGTAAGAATTAGTGTATCAGATAATATACCAGATAACATAAGACCTGCCATTTTTTTAGGAATAGTAATTCTATGCTCTTTATATAAATAATAAATAATAGTATTAGTACTACCTACAGGCATATTTCTAAAACTAATAGGCATATTAGTACCAATGGTACCAATATTATGGTGGTCAATAATTTCAAGTATATTAGCATCTTCGAGACCAATCGCAGATTGTTCATAAGAATTATGATCTACTAAAATAACACTCTTTTTATGAGAAAAACCAACATCAGATAGTCTTATAATACCCTTACATCTATTTTTCCTATCAAGGACAGGGTAATAACTATATCTAGTTTTATTAGCAAGTTTAATAAAATCATTAATAGAATCATTCTCATTAACACATAGAACTTTTTCAGTATTAAGAATAGTAGTAACATTATTACATAAATTAAATACTTTAGTAGTTTCTAATGTATTATAAGGAGTAATAATAATATTAACATTATTTTTTCTTGCTATATCAATATGTTCTCTCTTTATCTCATTATTACCAGTAATCACAATTAATTTAATACCAGCATTAACAGCATACTCTATTATACTATGTCTATCACCTACAATTAAGATACTATCTTTATCCAAATTAATTTCTTCGATAAAAGTAGTACTCTTGTAAGATGCCACTAGTAGATTACCATCTATATTATCATCAAATCTAAGTATGCTTTTACCTTTAATAACTTCACAAATATTATCATAAGTAGCATTAACATAACTATAGTTAAAAGAAAACTGATCTTTAGCAATATCCTTCATACCAAGAATACCAAGTAAGTTTTTATCTTTATCAACAGTAGGTATCTTACTAATACCAGCTTTATTCATTCTATAATATGCTTCATATATAGAATCATTCTCTTTAACAGTATAATTTTTAGTATATTCCAAATCCTTAATCTTAATATTAACATCATTTAAAAATATAGGTTCTTCTACTCCAAAATAATTAAGAGCAAACTTAGATTCTAAGTTAATTGAACTAAGTACTGCTGGTACAGTATTCATACCTAATCTATTTTTTAAATAAGATAGTGTAATAGCGGCAGTAACACTATCAGTATCAGGATTTCTATGACCAAATATATAGACTTTTTCCATATATATCTCCTCCTTAATATATCTCTTTGTTCTTATCTTTATATTCATTAAATAGTTCTAAACATTCATCATGGTTAAGTTCTACTAAATCTAAGATATCTTTATCTTTATTATTAATATAATTATATATAAAATCATCTCTAAAACCAATATCTTCAGCATCCTTTAAATTAGTACCATAATATACTTTTTTTATATTTGCCCATATAATAGCGGATAAACACATAGGACAAGGATATCCAGTAGCATATAAAATACAACCAGATAAATCATGAGTACCTAGTTTTTCACCTGCTTTTCTAATAGCCATTACCTCAGCATGAGCAGTAGCATCATGTAGTTCTAGTACTCTATTAGAGGCGACACTAATAATATTACCCTCTTTATCAGTAATAACTGCTCCAAAAGGACCACCTTTGTTTTCGTTCATTGTTTTTCTAGCTTCATCTATGCCAAATTTCATTATATTATCCATTTTTATTCTCCTTTATCATATAAATATTGTATCAAATTTCTAAGAAAAAATCTATTATATTATATTATTTTTATATTGTTCACTCTAAGCTATAATCTTAGAGTGTCATTTATAGCCAGTAGTCTATAAATGATATATCATCCATATCTATCATATATAAGCCAATACTAATTATTATAATTCAGGATATTTCTTTAAAATTCTCCTTCTAGCGGTTTCTTGTCCCTTCTTAACTGCAGTAATAAAGAATTCTTTTTGTATTTTGTAGTATTCTCTACTTTTAAAATAACCGTTAGGATTAATAATAGTATTATTCTCTTCAAAAGCCTTACAATCTTTGATATTAACAACCAATGAAGCAAGTTGTTCTAAATCTTGATATAATCTATAGTCTGCTCTATCATCATCATAACTAACTCTATCATCACCAAGAGAAACTATATCAGCAGTACTAGAATATCTAAAAGTACCAAGATAAATATATATCCCATTAGTATCCCTTTCATCTATTCTATGAATATATTTATCATATATTTGTGATATTATCTCATCATCAGTATCAGTAATAAATTTTTGCTTAGTATTAGATAAACCAACTAAATTAAGATATTCTCTAACATAACGATTCTTTTCAAGTTCTTTAATTCTTTTTAACATTGTATTATTTTTTTCAATATTTAATTTTGTTATTTCCACTTCATTTTTTATTTGAGTTAAAGTATCTTCTTTCATTATATACATCCCCTATAATTTAATTTTAACATAAAGAAAAGACTATTACTAGTCTATTCTTCAAAATTAATAGGAAGTTTTCTTTTATAATTAGACATCCAAAGTTAATTGAGGCAATAAATAATTTTAATCCATTAGTAGTAGAAAAGGGCCTATAAATGTAATGTTTATAGATTTTTTTACATACCTCTAAATATTAAAATTACTGCAATATATAAATAATTAAAATAATATATTTTATTAAGATTATACATTATATCATTCTTAGTTTCAATAATAGCACAGTACTTATCAGCAAGTGTTAATAAAAATCCCTCTTTAGTTTTTGGCATTTTTAAAGTAACAGGCCACATATGTCTAAGTATCATATCCTTTTCCGTATCATTAAGTTTAAATAATTTAGTAGCATTATTAAGAGCAATTTCTCCATGAGTAAATGCATGCATCTTTTTATTTATTCTATCTTTTTTAGGGGAAATATTAATATCAGTTCGTAACAATTTATTAATTGAATAAAGTCTTATAAAATAAGGCTTTTTCTTTTATCATAATTTATCAAAATTTATAAAAATAACTTTATTTTTGATATTTAGTATCTAGTTTTGGTATCTAAAAATTTATTTAGCACTCTATTTATTTACTTGACATTAAAAATCAAATTTATTTCTTTTTCACATACTTTTGTATAATGTTGATTCAATTTTATAAAAACTTTATCATTAATTTTTTTGAATAAAAATTCAAATCCTTGAAAAAAACTTATTGGAATAAAATTACATAGTAATGTATATAAACCTGTTAAAAAATATAAACCACTTACAATGAAATTTGGTGAAGTTTTATTAGTTTGTTTATAGCTCAAATAAAATAACAATAAACACAATATTATTTGTAAAACTTTTTCAACTGTTTTTATGATATAAATAATTAAATTTTCTCTCTTAGAATATTTATTATATATATTTCGCCTATATTTTTTATCATGTTCTTCTTTTATCAACAATTGATTAACTAATTCTTCATTTTCTTTGCTAAGTTTATTATCTTGTTCATGCAATAAACTATTTTGTCTCAAGGTATCTTCATATGTATTAATTAGTACTCCTGGATTAATTTTTTTTATATCCCCATTAACATTAAACATCAAATTCTCCACATAATAATTACTACATAATAAATTATATAAAGTTTCTGGAGTAACATCTACTTTACTTGTTTTCAAATTTGATAATGATTGATTGAATTTCTTTCTTAACATTGATGATGGTTTTATTGCTGCCATTGCATTTTCTGTAAGTTTCATTTCAGGCAAATTTTTATTATTTATCATTGATTTTAACCAAACAATTGCAGTTAAATCCATATCACTCATGACTGGACTAATTTTAAAATTTACATCAAGATTTAACAGTTTATTTGTTTCAATTCTAATATCTCTATTAGTAGTTACAAATATCGCATTACAATCTTCCAATTTTCTATATTCCTTGCCATCTCTCAATCTCATAATTGCAGAAACTGATTTAACATCATTTTCAATTACTTTTTGACTAGTTTTCTTATTCTTATATGAATTAAATAAATTTTCATTAAGCTTTTTTTCATCAATAACATTCTTATATTTCTTTTCATCGTAATCTGGAATATCTACAACTTCAATACCTAAATTCACAAATAATGTATCCAAACTATTTAATAAATGTCTAACGTCTGTTTCACTATAATTTTTTAAAATTAAATTTTCTAATGTTTTTTCCTGTGGCTTTCCATAATTTTTTAAATATTCTTCTAAAATATTTTCTATTTCATCATAATTATGTCTAAAGCACTTTAGTTTAACTTTTAAGTTTTTTAATAAATTAACTAATTCTAACGCTGATTTATTTTCATCAGGAAGTTTTAATTCTAATACTCTTAACATAAAAGGTGTATCAAAAAAACATGATAATTTTTTTAAATCTGCATTATTTTCATTATCAATATTAACATAAAGTGCATTTGCAATTAAAGAACCTTCAATAATATTAACAAGATGATTATATATAATATCTTGTTTTTCAATATGTTCATTAATAAATCTACCAATGTGATAAGTAATACTATCTATATTTTTATTTATTCTAGTAGAATTTCCCATATCCTCATATAATAAATATCCATTCTGATCAAGGAATTTTGCAAAACTATTTCTACAATCAATATAGTTTAATTTGATATTAGTGTTTTTCTTAAAGTATTCAGTTAAATCACGTATAACTTCATCTATCTCTTTTCTAGATTTTTCTTGCCTATCATTAAAATCTTTCACAATTTTTGATACATCAATTAAAAACTCATATTTGCCATTAGCTTGTTTTATAATTTGTTGTTTTTTTAATCTGTTAATAATTATTTTAGCAATTGCATGTGGAAAGTTATTAAAAGAATAACTATTTTGCATTTTTTCTACAATTCCATTTTCATCTACACTACTATCATCATAAATAATTTTTATAACAAATGGTATTAACAAAGCAACATTATCTTGTCGATTTTCTTCAAATATTGCGGATAACATTGCGGTACTAATTAATGCACTATTATTCTTCAAATTACTCACCACCTTTAACATATATTATATCACACCTTTCGACTATTTTTTTCAATTTACCACTATTTATTAAATATTATGCTAATAAAATAATTAAATATTTACATTGACAAAAAAAGAAGCCGATTTTGGCTTCTTTAAAGTAATAAATGACACTGTGACACATTGTTTGTGCATACCCTAATCGTATTTATAGTGTCATTGTGTCATATTCAACATCTTATTATTTTTTTATAACGCAGCCCGTTTTATCAATTTTAAAATTATGACCAAACATTATACTAACTGTTATAAATTGATAAACTGATGAACACACTTGTCCTATTCCTGTGCAGAATGGCGTTTTTAATAATGACATTAACATTCTAAGTATTGATGCTATTATCTTATTTGATGTAGTCTTAAATGCAGAATACTCCAATTGTAAATAACAAGTTTTAATTCTATATATTGGATAAATTAAAAAATTAACTATTTCAAATGAAAAATATATCATTGTAATTTTAAAATCTAAATCATAAAATCCATATAACAATACAAACATAATCAAACTTGTTCCAAATAGTATTCCTAATAATTTGTAAGCATTATTTCTATGTTCTATATAATTAAATTTCCTTTTACTAATATCTATTGTTGCTGCCTCTTTTATAGCATCAAAAGTATCCCATTGTGTATCAGTTATTAATGCTATAAAAGTTAAAGCAGTTGCATATAATTCTCCATATTCTAAAGCATTAGATAATCCAAATAAGAATATTAAAAAGAATGCAATATTATTGAATAACTCAACTGAATCATATTTTATACATTTTAGTACATTTATATTAAATTTAAATTTATCACTATTTTTTATATAAATATACAAAGTATATAGCGCTAATGGAATTAATGTTGTTGAAATTATAATAATTTGATTTTTTGTTATTAAAGATGTTCCAATTAATAATATAAAATTTAATAAATTGAATACTAGTGAACGTTTATTTGCTAATTTATTTTTTTCTTCATAATATAGTTTATCTTGCATCATCGCAAATTCTAAACAAATAAATAGTTGTAATATTGAATATATAGTAAAGTTTTTATATGTACTTATATCCATATTCATAAAACTAATATAATTATCTACATTGAATAAAATTATAGTAAAAATAATTATAGACACAATAGTTCCTAATACTAAACCTGACATTACTGCATTTTCATTTTTATCTTTTTCTTTACTTATATTAGCTCCAGTAGAAAATATAGACTTAATTATATAATATATAAATTGTAATGGATAGGTTAGTGTAAATATATTAATTAAATTCTTATCAACTATTATTCCAAGTAGAAACCAAGATATTATTGGTATAAATGATAACAATGATAAATCAAAACTAATTCTTAGTAATCTTTTCATTTTTGAACCATTTTATTTATTTTACTATATATGTCATACCAACTATAACATCTAATAATATTATCACCAATACAATTTTTATTATATCCTGCATGAAAACATATAACTGGAATTCTAGATGATATTTTATTTATGTTATCAACTTTATCTTCTATCATTACATCAATATTATTTTCTATACATATACTAAGTTTATCTTCTGGACTAAATATTATTTTGTCATACTCAATTTCATTTTTTCTAAGCCACTCTAAAACAATATTTTTATTTTCTTCAAAAAGTATTACATTTGCAGAATGTGATAAAAAACTACCTCTTGCGGTAATAATATAAATTTCATTACCATCCTGTTTTAGTTTTTTAATTACCTCACTAGCCAATTTTCTAACATCAACATTTATAGAATAATCTTTAAAATATTCATTCCAAAACTCATCATCTAAACTACTATCAGCTTTAAATATATCAGTTGTTTCATAGCCTTCATTATCTTGTATTTCTTTACCATATTTTTCAAAATAAAACTTACTACCGTAATCTAATTGCCACTGTTCTATATCAGTTAATACGCCGTCTATATCTATTCCTATTCGCATAACATCACCTACAAATTTTCTTTTATTTCAGGAAATAAATCATAGAGATTATATCCTAATAAACTATCAAAATATTCTTTCAGTTTGTAAGTTTCTTTAATATGATATTGTGTATTTGAATAAGCTCCTCTTCTAATCATAATATCAATTAATCTTTTATCAATTGTAAATACTTCGTTTCCTTGGGGACACATCAAATCACATAAATTTATTATTTTTTCTTCTATAGTATATTCATGATTTTTTATAAAATCTGTTAAAAAAAGATTATCATTTGGATTAGGAACTCCCCCAGCAGTACACACTATATCATTATTTAAATAAGAATGTGTTAAACATATATTACAATATTCATCATCATATCCTCTTTCTTTTAAATATTCATATCCTCTCATAACATGTCCATGTGATTCGCCATTATACTTACCAATATCGTGTAAATAACCTAGAGTAATTGTCTTATCTATATCTACATTATAACTTTTTTCATTTAATGCTTTCGCAATTCTTCCAGCACTATCTCCAACACATAAGCAATGTTCTATCCATCTATCATCATTTGATTTTTTTCTTTCTTCTAATAGATTCCTTGCATTTTTGCTTGTTAATCTCATAATTCATACTCCTAACTTTCTAAATAAATCTTCATATATTCTATCTCTATCTAATTTAGTTACAAAAGTTATACTATGTCTATTATCAGTTAATTCATAAGAACTATCTTCCTTGATATTGGGACAACTAATTTTTTCTGTTTCAAACCAATTTTTATTTATCATATATGCTATTACTGATATATCCCATATTACTCTTGTTTCTTGTATTCCATGATATCCATCATTATAAAATCTCTCAATTAAATATTTATTTAATTCTTTCCTATTATCTAATTTACTTTTTAATTCAGCTATATCTATTCTTAAATCTGATACTACATTTTTGCAAGGTAATATAGTCATTTTTACTGTAGAATCAAATACTATTTTCACAGCCTCTATATCTTGTTTGAAATTATATTCTAAATTATCTTTATATTCTATTTCATTTCCACCTAACCAAATGATTTCTATTCTATCAATTATCTTAGGTTCTTTTTTTATTTGAGTTAAAGTATCTTCTTTCATTATATACATCCCCTATAATTTAATTTTAACATAAAGAAAAGACTATTACTAGTCTATTCTTCAAAATTAATAGGAAGTTTTCTTTTATAATTAGACATCCAAAGTTAATTGAGGCAATAAATAATTTTAATCCATTAGTAGTAGAAAAGGGCCTATAAATGTAATGTTTATAGATTTTTTTACATACCTCTAAATATTAAAATTACTGCAATATATAAATAATTAAAATAATATATTTTATTAAGATTATACATTATATCATTCTTAGTTTCAATAATAGCACAGTACTTATCAGCAAGTGTTAATAAAAATCCCTCTTTAGTTTTTGGCATTTTTAAAGTAACAGGCCACATATGTCTAAGTATCATATCTTTTTCCGTATCATTAAGTTTAAATAATTTAGTAGCATTATTAAGAGCAATTTTTCCATGAGTAAATGCGTGCATCTTTTTATTTACTCTATCTTTTTTAGGAGTTCTCCAATCATACAAGAATAAGTCATGAAGCATAGCACCTCTAGTAGCACTAACATAGTCCCATCCTAGTTTTTTAGCCATCTTGTAGCAGACGTAAGCCACGTTGTAGCAGTGTTCAAAACAACTAGTACTACCGTGTTGATAATATTTCTTCATTTCTAGTACCGTTTTATTATTTATTAAATCATTTATTATTAAATTAAATTCTTTTTCCATCATAATTGTCATCCATAATAATTATATCACTATAATAGAAAAACTATCAACAAAAACTGTTGATAGACAAAATTATTTAACAATAGATTTTATTAACTGAATAAATTCTCCATCTGATATTCCTGTAGTTTCAATATCAAAGTTAATATTATTATAACTAAATATAGCATAATAATTTTTATCTTCACCCATAATCTTAATGCTATTACCATTGATTATGGAATTTCTCATTTCATCAGTATCAATACTAAAACATCTAAGTCTCTTAGTAGTAGCTGTTAAAATAAATATATCTATATATTTATTATTATCACCACTATAAATAATATTATATCCATATAATTTATCATATTTACCAGTATCATCGTTGAATAAATAGCATTTAATTATTCCATTTATATTATAGTCATTTGGTACCACAATATCTTTAAGTAAAGGATATATTTTATATAAATCATCAGTAGTTATATCTTCACTTCTTCCATCAATATCTAACTTAGCATTATCAGAGTTGTTATCAATACTATTAACAATAATAACATCATTATTTTTAACATTACTATCTAATACATTATTTGTACTATTCTTTTTATTAAAAAGAAATACACTGGTCATAGCTATAACTATAGCCATAGGTACTAGACTATATTTAAATATTTTATTCATTTTATTACCTCTTTCCATTTTCTTTCTAATAGAAGTATAATTATTAGTTATATCAAAATCATTTGTTATAACTTTATTTAATTTATCTTCATT
>CAKOQV010000021.1 GCA_934101345.1 uncultured Bacilli bacterium | reverse complement strand
TAACACAAAAATTAATATCTTCAAGTACTGTATTATTACCAAGAGTAACACTACCATGACTAATTTTATAATACATAATAATCACCTGCACTATTAGTATTTTACCACAAAAAGAAAAAGAACTAAATACTTTTATTAGTTCTAGCTTTAACAGTTCACACTTCGTTGTTCACTGCTAGTTAAAGCCATAAGTCTTTAACTAGATTTTTGAAGCCTTATAGCCTTCAAAAATAATTATGTATATAAAAACAATCTCTTTTTTTATGAGATTGCTTTTTATTTAACTAATGAGCCACTTGTAATATAAGTGAGAATAAACATAATATAAATATATTAGCTACAGCTATAGTTAAAACTACTTTTAATGCCCATCTAAACCAAGTAGAATATTCTACTTTAGCAAGCGCAAGTCCGCCCATAATAGCACCACAAGTTGGAGTAATTAAGTTAACTAATCCATTTGCAGATACTAAAGTCATAACAGTAACTTCCACATTATAACCAAGTTGTGCTGCTAAAGGAGCAATAATTGGTGTAGATAATGTAGCAAGTCCAGATGATGATGGAACTAATATAGATAATACTATATGTAATATATAGTTAAGTGGTATAAATGCCAATTGAGGTACCTTAGATAATATATTCGCAGCATTATATATAATATAGTTATCTAGATATGTCTGTTTCATAAGAACACTAGCACCTCTAGCAACTGCAATTATAAGTATAACGCCTATCATATCATCAGCACCATCAACAAATGTATCAACGAAACCTTTTTCTCCAAATTTATTAATAATAGCAATAACAATTGACATTATTAAGAACCATAAAGCAGCTTCATAGAACCACCAATTACCAAGTGATGCGCCAGTAAGCCATCCAGTAAATTTATCAAATATAGTTACACCAAATTCACCCCAAGGGATAAATCCAATAATCATTACAAGGAATGTTAATCCAAATAATATTAAAGTAACTTTTTGCTTACCAGTTAATACAACTTTTTCTTGTTCTTTCTTACTATTTTCTTCGTGTTCTTCAAAACTACCATATTTTCTTTCAGCAGCTTTTTGTTCTCTTAAAGATAAGAATGTAGAACCTTTGTCTTTCTTTACTTTCTTAGCGTATCTTACTACAAAGAAAGTACAAATTGCATAAGTAGTAAGCCATAGGAATACCGCAATTAGAATTACTACACCTTGATTAGCTTTAATAGACTCTGGAAGTGCACTAATAGCAACACCAGTAGCAAATGGGTTAATTGTAGATCCTAAGCATCCTGAACCTGCCCCTAATAAGATAACAGCAGAACCAACAAGTGGATCCATACCCGCAGCCATCATTGTAGCAGCAAGTAATGCATAAAATCCTACTGTTTCTTCAAGCATACCATAAGTTGTTCCACAAATTGAGAATATAAACATTAATATTGGAATTAATAATATTTCTCTTCCTTTTAATTTTTGAACTAATGCTTTAATACCTGCTTCTAAAGCACCAGTTTTATCAATAACCTTAAGTAAACCTCCTAGCATCATTATGAAAATTGCAATATCAATAGCATCTTCAAAGCCTAGTATTGGTGCCATTAATATTTGTGATAATTTAGCACCTACAGTACCACTTCCATTTACTATTTCTTCACCAACAAATTTTGCATTAGGTAATAAATGCGATACTATTCCTAAAATAAATATTAGTATTAAGATAATAGAAAATGACGAAAGAAGTACCTTTTTTCTTTTTTTAGCCATTTTTAATACTTACCTCCTTTTTATGACTGTACCTGTTTTTCCATCTATTGCTTCTTTAGCTTTAGATAATGAACTGATAATTGCTTTTCTTGAAGTAGATTCTCCAATAAAATCAAGACAGGCCTCTACCTTAGGAAGCATACTTCCTTTAGCAAATTGTCCTTCCTCTATATACTTTTCTGCCTCTTCTTTCGTAAGTGAATCTAGCATTATTTCATTATCTGTATTATAGTTTAAGCATACTTTATCAACAGCAGTTAGTATTAAGAAAGTATCAGCATTGATTTCTCTAGCTAGTAAAGCACCAGATCTATCTTTATCAATAACAGCCTCTACTCCTTTTAATCCATTACCACTATTAATTACTGGTATACCACCACCACCAACAGCTATAACAATAGTACCATTATCAAGAAGACTTGTAATAGAATCTTTCTCAATGATTTTTTTAGGAATTGGAGAAGGTACAACTCTCCTATAACCACGTCCTGCATCTTCAGTAAATACATAGCTTTTTTCTTTTTCAATTTCCATAGCTTTCTCCTTACTATAGAACATTCCAATAGGCTTAGTTGGATTTTGAAAAGCACTATCATTACTATCCACAAGGACTTGTGTTATCAAGGATACGCATTCTTTTTTTACACCTTGTCTATCTAATTCATTTAAGATAGATTGTTGCATATGGTATCCTATATAACCTTGACTCATACTTCCACATTCAGGAAATGGCATACTAGGAGTTCCCGCTTCACCATTTGAAGCATACTCCATAGCAAGAGCTATTTGTCCTACTTGAGGGCCATTTCCATGTGTAAGAACAATTTCATTACCATCTTTAATAAGTTCAACGATAATTTTTGCTACATTAGATAAAAGACTAAGTTGTTCGCTAGGAGTCTTACCTAAAGCATTTCCACCTAATGCAATGACAATTCTACTCATTATCTTCCCTCATTGTAGCATATACTACAGCTTTAATAGTATGTAATCTATTTTCTGCTTCATCAAATACTTTTGATTTAGAAGATGTAAATACTTCATCAGTAACTTCCATTTCTTTAAGGCCAAATTTCTCATTAATATCTTTACCAATAGTAGTATTTAAATCGTGGAATGATGGAAGACAGTGTAAGAATATAGCATTATGATTAGCATTATTCATAACTTTCATATTAACCTGATATGGACTTAATAATTTAATTCTATCTGCCCATACATCATCAGGTTCACCCATAGAAACCCAAACATCAGTATAAATAACATCTGCATCTTTAGAAGCTTCCATAACATCTTCAGTCATTTCAATACTTCCATTAGTTTCTTTAGCTATTTCCTTACATTTATTAACAAGTTCTTTATCTGGCCATAATTCTTTAGGACTGCATGCTACAAAGTGCATACCCATTTTAGCACAAACTACCATAAGTGAGTTAGCAACATTATTTCTAGCATCTCCCATAAATACAAGTTTAATACCTTCTAAATGACCAAAGTTTTCTTCTACAGTCATAACATCCGCTAACATTTGTGTAGGATGAAACTGTGTAGTAAGACCATTCCATACAGGTACACCAGCACATCTAGCAAGTTCTTCTACTATTGATTGGTCATATCCTCTATATTCAATACCATCATACATTCTACCTAATACTCTAGCAGTATCTTCAATACTTTCTTTCTTACCCATTTGTGAACTACCAGGATCTAGATAAGTAACACCCATACCCAAATCAAGTCCAGCAACTTCAAATGCACATCTTGTTCTAGTAGAGGTCTTTTCAAATAATAATACAATATTCTTATTATTTAAATATTTATGAGGTATACCATTATGTTTCTTATTCTTTAAGTCTTTTGCTAAATCAAGTAAATATCTTATCTCCAGAGGAGTATAATCAAGTAATGTTAAGAAGTTTCTTCCTCTTAAATCTATTTTATCATTTACTTTTTTTACTTCTTCACCCTTAGTAAAATAAATATTTTCATTACCTTCGTTTTTATTATTATTAGAAGTATCTAAATCTTCTCTTACTAAAGGCATACTCATACATCTAGGACCACCTCTACCACGAGAAAGTTCAGCACTACTCATTTCAAGTACTTTAATACCATGTTCTCTTAATATATTGTTAGTAATATTATTTCTATCATAAACAACAACAACCCCAGGAGCAATACATAAAGTATTAGTACCATCATTCCATTGTTCTCTTTCAGAAGATATTCTCTCCCCTCCAGCACAAGGAATTAAAGTTACCTTTCTACCAAGATATTTTTCAAGTATTTCTTCAAGACTACCCTCAACTTTTTTAACATTCAAGTCTTCATCACTATCAGGAATATCTCCTTCAGTAATTTCAAATACTTCTAAAGTATCCATAATACCTGGATGGAAAGTAAATTTATCATAATCAATTTGTGTAAATACGGTATCTAAGTGCATAAATGCTCTAGATTCAGGTATATTAAATGCTAAAATAGTATCAATTTCACAATCAGGGTTTCTAAACATATTCTTAGCAAGTTCATCAATAGCACCAGACTCAGTTCTCTGAGATATACCTACTGCTAAAACATGATTAGATAAGTTAAGAACATCTCCACCTTCTATATGATAAGGTAAATATCTATCATAGTATTTATTAACCTTTCCCTTATATTCAGGATGATAATTAAATATATATTCAGCATATATAGTTTCTCTATTTCTGGTAACTGAATACATCTTATTTAAGATAACGCCATTACCAGCACTAGCAAATGGATCTCTAGTAAAATATAAATTAGGCATAGGATCTGCTAAAAACTCAGATTCATCACTAACTAAATCAACTAAAGATTTTTCTACTTCTCTCTTCTTTCTAGGTATTTCTTCTATCTTAATACCTTCCATAGTTTTAAGAACAAGTTCTTTCTTATTAACAAAACTCTTTAAATAATCAAAAACTAATTCCTTATACTTTGGAGTTCTAATACCAGCTTCAAAAATAAATTGTCTAATAAATTTATTTTCAATATCATCTCCAAGTTCTAGTACTTCAGCCATTAAATCTTCAAGATAAACAACCTCAATACCATTGTCTTTTAGTATGTGAGCAAACTCATCATGCTCTTTTTGAGCTTCAGGTAAAAAAGGAATATCATCAAAAAGTAATCTACTTAATGTATCAGGAGTTAAATTAAGTAATTCATTTCCTGGTCTATGTAATAATACTTTTTTTAAAGTTCCAATTTCACTTTTTACATTAATAACATTATCCACTAATATTCTCCCTTCTTATGTAGTTTCCCTACTATAATAATTATAACAACATTTTATATTTTTTACAAACTATTTTACCAACTTTTCACTATTTTTATTTTAGAGTGTAAAAGCCTTATCTCTATATACTAGAAACAAGGCTATAACTTAATTGTTTGTTTTATTAAGAAACTCTCTTAATCTTTCATTATCTTTATTACTGAACACTTCTTTAGGAGTTCCATCAAGGGCTATTTTACCATTATCTATAAATAATACTCTACTTGAACACTTCTTAACAAAGTTCATTTCATGTGATACTACAATCATTGTCATACCAGTATCAGCAACTTTTTTAATAAGTTCAAGTACATCTCCAACCATTTCAGGATCCAGTGCACTAGTGGGTTCATCAAATAGAATAATATCTGGATTCATAATAAGTGATCTAACAATAGCCACTCTCTGTTTTTGACCTCCTGATAACTCTTCCGGATAATTATCTTTCTTATCAAGTAAACTAGTCTCTTTAAGAAGCTCTTCTGCCCTTTCTATAGCATTATTCTTATCCATTATACCTAGTTTAACAGGAGCCAAAATAATATTATCAAGTACAGTCAGATGTGGGAATAAATTAAATTGTTGAAAGACCATACCAATCTTTTCTCTTACCTTAGGTAAATCAGTATTCTTACTAGTAATATCAATTCCTTCAAATATAATTTTACCACTACTAGGTTTTTCTAACATATTAATACATCTAAGTAGAGTACTCTTACCACATCCTGAAGGGCCAATTACTGATATAACTTCTCCTTTTTCAACATTAAAAGATATACCTTTAAGTACATTAAGTTTATCAAAACTTTTCTTTACATTTTTAACTTCTAACACGATTAAGTCTCCTTTCCATTACATTAACTAATTTAGATAGACCAAGAGTCATAATCAAATATATTATTGCAATAATAATAAGTGGAAAGAAATAATCATACGTTCTTGAAGCAATAATATCTGAAGCCTTAGTAAGTTCAATAATACCAATATAAGCCCCTACTGAAGTTTCCTTAAGTAAAGTAATAAACTCATTACCAAGTGCAGGTAATATATTTCTAATAGCCTGAGGTAATATAATTTCTCTCATTACTGTTCTATATCTAAGCCCTAAAGAAAAGCCTGCCTCCATTTGTCCTTTTGGTATAGAATTAATACCAGCTCTTATAATCTCTGAAACATAAGCACCAGAATTAATACCAAAAGCAATAATACCTACAATTACAATATTAATATTTACTGACTTAAAAATAACATAATAAATTATCATAAGTTGTAGTATAACAGGAGTACCTCTAATAATATTTACATAAAGATTTGCTATTTTATAAAGTAATTTATTTTTACCATTAATTTCATAATTATTTCTAATAAGTGATACTAATATACCTATAACAATACCAATAATAACAGCAAATAAAGCAATAATTATTGTATGAAATAAACCTTCAAGTATATATTCATATCTATTATCATAAATAACTGTCTTATAAAAAGATTTCCCAATACTACCAAAAAATTTAAATATTTTACTAAAAAAGTTTAAATATTCATTCATTAATGCCTCCTATGAAGTATGTTTTATTACAAACTCTTCTATTTTACCCTCTTCTTTTAACCTATTAAGAACTTTGTTAATTACATTAAGTAATTCACTATTACCCTTTTTAACTATCATACCATAACTATCATTAGTAAGGCTACCATCAAGTATCTTTAATCCATTATTACTATTAATTATCTCTTTAGCGGGTAATTCATCCATAACTACAGCATCTACTTTATCACTTTTTAAATCTTCAATAGCGGCCAAATATTTCTTTTGTCTAACTATTTCTGCATTCTTATAATTATCTGTAACATAAGTATCCGCTATACTACCAAGTTGTACTGCTATTTTCTTATTACCAATATCTTTAATACTAGTAATAGAACTATTTTCTTTAACAATAACCACTTGTTTACTAACAGAATAATTAACAGAAAAATCTACTTCTTCTGCTCTTTCATCACTATAACTTATACCAGCAGCTCCAAAATCAGCCTTACCAGTTTTTACTTCGTTAATAATTGAATCAAATGCCACATCCTTAACAACTAATTTTTTTCCCATTTCTTTTGCTATTTCATTAGCAATATCAACATCTACTCCTACTATTTCACCATTATCATAATATTCATAAGGAGCAAATCCTGCTTCAGTAACCATAATAAGTTCATTTTCATTCTTACCACAGCCTACTAAAAATATTAGCATAAATACTAATAATAATACTTTTTTCATATATATAATCACACCTACCTATCATAAATATTATAACACACAATTTAATATTTTTATATAATTTTTTTATATAAAAATATTTATTCTTTAAGTTCACTTTAATTCTAAGGTATTAAAGTGTTGTTATTAGCCTAATATCTAATAACAATGTATCCAAGATACCTATTATATATAAGTCATAAATATATATCCAAAAAAAAAAGACTATTACTAGTCCTTATACTTCTTCTATATCAATATTTCTATCATGTTTAATACTTTCCCAATTACATTTCTTTAAGAATAGACAAACAAAGTTAACTGGAGCCCAACTTAATATAAATAAATCAAAGAAAAGTATTCCACCAATATTATCTTTAATACTCTTATTATACTTCTTAAGTAAGAATGCTCTAAGCACAACACCTATTACATAAGAACATAAAGATATTGCTAAAGTACTAGCAAAATAAGGAATAGTTAAACTTTTAAAATTAACAAATAAACCTAATATTGCAAATATTGGAGCTAAATTACCAATAACATGTACTACTATTGATAAATAAAATATAATAATATCAAAACATTCAAATCTTCTATTTTTAAAGCCAGCCTTTATAAGTTCTGTAAAGTAACCTCTTAAACATTCCATAGTTCCTATAGACCATCTTTTTCTTTGCTTTAATGATGGTATAAACTTATTAACTTGTTCATCATAAGTAATAGCCTCATCATTAAATGCTATCTTTTCACCATTAATAGCACACATAGCTACAAATTCAATATCTTCAGTAACAGTCTTAGGGTCATATCCATTCTTATCAATAAGCTCTTTCTTTATAACAAAACCAGTACCATTGATAAAAGAAGATTTACCTAAATTATATCTTGATTTATTAAGAAATAAATTTTGAATATAATACATAATAGCATAACTACAACTAAGCCAGTTATCACTAACATTTTTGGTATCTCTAAATCCTTGTACTACAGAATAACCCATATTAAGACTATCATTCATCTTACTTAAGAAATCTCTATGTACTAGATTATCAGCATCAAATATAACATAAGCATCTATATCTTTTTCTTTTTTTAACTTATTAAAAGTAAACTTAAGAACTTCTCCTTTAGATTTAACTTTCTCTGTGCAAACAATAACCTTAGCGCCAGCCTTTCTAGCTTCTTCTTCAGTATTATCGGTACAATTATTAACAATAACATATATTTCATAATTTTCTTTAGGATAATTTTGTTTCTTTAAACTCTTAATTAAATTAGCAATAACTGCTTCTTCATTTCTCGCCGCTATTATAACAGCAAAATTATTCTTTTTATCTACTAGAACTTTTTCTTTTTTCTTTTTAAATATTCCTATAGCCATAACAACAAAGTATAATAAATAAAAACTAGTTATTACCATAACAATATAAGTTAATATTCTTAACATTTTTTCACCACCATAAATTGTACTACTATAAATAGTACAATTTAATAATACATCAGTATTAAGTAATTGTCAACACTATTATAGTAATTTGTCAAACTTGACATTTATTATATCAGTATAACCATCATAAGAAGTAATACCATTTCCTTTATTAGGCCCTATAGTTAAATAGAAAACAAAATCAGTTAAAAATAATAAACTTAACATAATAGTCAAAAACTTAACATAATTTTTATCTAACTTATGAAATAAATCAAGTAGTAATGGTGTAACAATATAAATACTCACAGTACATCCAAATCCAAAGAACAATAATCCTTCCAAACATACTCTACCATTGATATTAAAGAAATAACCAGTATAATCCCACCATCTTGTATTAAAAGCAAGTTCCATAAATAAAGAACTAAAGTATTCTACTATGCCACACAATATTACTGAA
The DNA here is from genome assembly GCA_934101345.1 of uncultured Bacilli bacterium. GTDB lineage: Bacteria > Bacillota_I > Bacilli_A > RF39 > UBA660 > CAG-302. The sequence continues at coordinate 8,335 of CAKOQV010000021.1, read as the reverse complement.
GCAAAAAATACTAGTGTTGGATTATCACGATACTTATTAAGTAAAACTAAAGTAAGTACTCCGCCGCATCCATATATAGGAAGCCAAGGGCCATATAAAGAGCCCCTATTAACAAAAACTCCATCACTAAACAAATGCAATATTACTTCCCATAAATAACCAATAAAGGCAAAGGCAAAAAATAATAGTATAAGTTCCCAAATGTTATATTTAATCTTTTCTATTTTTTTCTTTTCTCTTTTAGTATCATATGGATATTCTTCATCTAACTGAGGACCATCTAAATCTTCTTTTAAGCATTCATATCCTAACATTTTACTAGTAATATAATTTTTTCTTATATTCATATATAATTCAGTATAAGAGCATTCTTTATAAGGATTAGTAACAAGTAAATTAAATATATTAAATGTACATATACCAAATATATAGTAAGGTACAAAACTTAAATCTAATAAAAACATTTTCCATCTATAACCCTTAGTCATATTTTTAGATAATTTAATGACATCATCAGACTTCATATCAGGATTTTCTGAAATAATATAAGGAACAAAGGAATAAGAATAATGTTTAATAATACCACCAATTATAGTAAACGACCACAAAAATTCATATAAACACTTCTTAAACATAACTTTTGCTATATTCTTATATTTTTTATCTTGATAAGCAAATAATAATCTTTTCATTTTAGTTTTCTTATATTTTCTATTTTCCAAGAAAAATCTAGCCTTACCAACTTTAACTACATTACTTCCAAAAAGCCAATATAAAAATCTAATTAAAGCACCAATAGAGATAATAATACCAGAAGTTATTTTATTCTTAAAAACCAGTTCATTAACAGCATTAAGAACTCCAAATACAAACGAATTAGAGCTATGAATGTTATTAACAAAAGTAGCAACAATACCTTTAGTAGTCCTATTCAAATAAGTATCTACTTTATTTTTAGTTTTATCTACTGACTTAATAAAATCTCTTACTATTTGTGAATTACTCTTACTTTCTAAAATTCCACTTTGATGAATTAAATTACTATTATTAGAATTATACTCATTTCTTATTAAGTATATAGTAGAACCACCAGTCATAATTGCAGTAATAAAACATACTGCTACTGTCTTCCAAAAATTGCTTTTAAATATCTTTTTACCTTTACTTCTTACTTCTTTAATCATACTAACTACCTCAGATAATATTTTATCATATTTATATCAAGAAAAAAAGAACTATTTAAAGTTCCAATAAATTAAGTACTGAAGCAAATACTAACCATAATATATAAGGTATAAGTAAATAACTAGATAATTTATTTTCTTGATAAAATTTATATATCATATATCCTACTATTAAAATTAATATAAGTATCCAAAAGAAAGCCAACGCCTTTAGCTTAAATAGAAAGAATATAATAGGCCATAGTAAATTAACTATTAAATTAATCTTATAAATATTAAGTAACTTTTTATTATCACTAATAATATAACTAGATATACCCATAAGTATATATAATACACTCCATACTACAGGAAAAAGCCATCTAGGTACTGGGCCATTATAACTAGAAGTACCCCCTATAGTAATAAGGCCAACTATACCTCCAAGTACTAAAGGAATTGTTATAAAAAGAGCCAGTTTCTTATAATTAATATTCTTCATATCTATCACACTATATTAATATGTGATAGATATGTAAATATGCAAAAAAGAATTAAATTAATAATTCTCTTTCTTGATCTCAAAATAACTTTGTGGATGATTACATACAGGACATACTTTAGGAGCTTCTTTTCCAATAACAATATGACCACAATTTCTACATTGCCATATTCTATCTCCCTCACGAGAAAATACTAAACCATCTTTTACATTAACAAGTAATTTCCTATATCTTTCTTCATGTTCTTTTTCAATTTTGGCAACTTCTTCAAATAAATAAGCAAGTCTAGTAAATCCCTCTTCTCTAGCAGTTTCAGCAAAACCTTTATACATATCAGTCCATTCATAGTTTTCACCTTCAGCAGCCGCTAAAAGATTATCCATAGTACCAGGGATTTCACCACCATTTAATTCCTTAAACCACATCTTAGCATGTTCTTTCTCATTATTAGCAGTCTCTTCAAATATATCCGCTATTTGTTCAAAACCATCTTTTCTAGCCTTTGAAGCAAAATAAGTATATTTATTTCTTGCCTGTGACTCACCTGCAAAAGCAGTCATTAAGTTTTGTTCAGTTTTACTTCCTTTTAATTCCATTATAAATTTTCCTCCTTTTGACATTTAGTACAAATGCCATTATATTTTATTTCATAATCAACTACTAAATTACCATCTATATACTTTTTAATATTTTTATCTCTTGGTATATCAATAACATCGCCACACCTAGTACATATAAAATGATCATGGATATTATTTCTATCATATCTAAAAGTACCATTTACTAGAAAAAATCTAATTTCATTGTTATCACATAACCAAGACAAATTACGATATACTGTACCCAAACTAATATTAGGAATAATTTCTCTAGCCTTATCATAAACCTGATAAGCATTCAAGTGATCATAACTATTATTAATTATATCCAGTATACATTCTCTTTGTTTAGTATTACGCATATCCCTCTCCTTATTAGTAATGATTACTAATAAAAGTATACTATATTATAAAGTTAAAGTCAACATCAAAATAGAAAAAAGAAAGATATACATCCTCCTATTTTACTAATAAATCAGCTAGTTTAGTAACATAACCAGCCCCTAAAGTAAGAATCAAATCACCCTTATTAACATATTCAGATAAATAAGTTTTAATATCATCATAATTACTTATATGAAAAGCCTCTTTACCATATTTCTTTATTTCTTTAACAATATCATCTTCTTTAATACCATAAGTATTATTTTCTCTCGCAGCATATATATCAGTAATAATAATATGATCAAATTCACTAAGTACTTTAGCAAAAGCCTCTTTATGTTTATAAGCTCTTGAATAAGTATGTGGTTCAAATATAACCCATGTTTCATTATGTTCCATACCATGAATAGCCTTTGCAGTAGCCTCTATTTCAGTAGGATGATGCCCATAGTCATCATATACTTTAGCTCCCATGAACTCACCTTTATATTCCATTCTTCTTGAGGCTCCTTCGTAATCTTTAAGACCTTCTTTAATATCATTAAAATCTATACCATAAGTCATAGATAGTGCCACTGTAGATAAAGCATTAGATATATTATGTCTTCCGGGTACAGAAAGTTCAATAGTACCTAAATTCTTATTATCATAAATAACATCAAATATACCACAGCCATCTTTATTAAATTTAATATTATCAGCCATATAATCAGCCTTATTATTAATACCATAAGTAATAACTTTAGCCTTAGTATGTTCTTTTAAATGACTACTATTATCATCATCATTATTAATAACTAAATAACCATCACTAGGTAAATGACTAACATACTCATAAAAAGATTTCTTAATATTATCTAAGTTTTTAAAATAATCCAAATGATCATTATCAATATTAAGTACAATAGCGGACTTTTGTTTGAAGTTAAGATAACTATCACAATACTCACAAGCCTCAATAATCAATGTATCACTCTTACCAACTCTATAATTACCATTAATATTCTTAAGCATACTACCAACTTGAATAGTAGGATCCATATTACCCTTTAAAAATATACAAGAAAGCATTGAAGTAGTACTAGTCTTACCATGAGTACCAGCAACTCCTATAGTATTAGAATATAATTTAGTAATTTCTCCCAAAAACTCTCCTCTTTCCATCATAGGAATATTATTCTTTTTAGCCTCAATCATTTCCTCATTATCATCTTTTATTGCGGCAGTATATACTATAAAATCTATATCTTTTGTAATATTATCTTTACTTTGTGGTATAAGTACTTTAATACCTTGACTAGTAAGTTTATCAGTAACAGAAGATTCCATTCTATCACTACCACTAACTTTATATCCCATATTAACAAGTATATCAGCAATACCACTCATACTAATACCACCAATACCCATCATATAAATATGTTTGCCTTTTTCCAAAAATAAACTTTTCTTATATTTTAGTATTGTATCTTTAAATAATTTACCTCTCACTTCAAAATCAGGAAACTGATCCCAACTAGCACAAGCAGGACTAAGAAGTATAATATCTCCATCTTTAGAATTATCATAAGCAATACCAGTGGCCCTTACTAAATTATCACATACTATACATTTAATTTTAATCCTATCACAAAACTCTTTTATTCTATTTTTAGTTTCACCATAAGCTACTACTAACTTAGTATGTTTCATAGGTTCCTTTAGTTCTTCAAAAGAATGGCCTCTATCAGTACCACCCATAATAAGAATAGTATCTTCATCAAAAGAATTAAGTGCTATAACCGTAGATTCAGTATTAGTACTCTTAGAATCATTATATACTTCTCTGCCATTAATATTACCAACATACTCAAGTCTATGTTCAACACCACTAAAAGTACTAACAACATCTTTAATTATTTCATCACTAACACCATACACTTTTGCAGCAAGAATAGCACACATAATATTTTGATAATTATGATTACCCTTTAAAATAATCTTACTAGTATCAATATACTTTTCATCTTTATAATAAATAAAGCCATCTTTATAATAACAATCAGTCTTATTATCACAAGAAAAATATTCTTTAGTACTAACAATATCACTAGTAAGTTCCATCTCTTCACTATTATCCATATTAATAATGGCTATATCATCTTTACTATGATTGTTAAATATTTTCTTCTTAGTCATAACATATCTTTCATGACTATCATGAAAATCAGTATGACACTCGTATATATTAGTCATAACAGATACATTAGTTTTAAAGTCATACATATCACATAACTGATGATCACTTATTTCCATAACTAAATAACTATCTTTTTTAATATCTTTAGCATAATGACATAAAGGAGTACCAATATTACCCGCTAAAATAACCTTATCACCAAAAGCCTTTTTCATTATTTCATATATAATACTAGTAGTAGTAGTTTTACCATTAGAACCAGTAACACCAATTATTTTAACATTTTTATCGATATAATGATAAGCAACTTCTACTTCATTAATTACTGGTATACCAAGTTTCTTAGCCTTAACTACACAATGATGAGTATACTTAATGCCAGGATTTTTAACCATAATATCAAAACTATCATCTAAGTATTCTATTGGATCATCACATATCTTAATAGTAACACCAAGTTTTTCTAAATCTTCTACTTTATCTTTTTCCTGCTCTTTCATATCAGTAATAAATATCTCATTATCAGTAGAAAGTAATTTTGCTACTTCATAACCACTTCTAGCCATTCCTAATATAAATATTTTTTTATTTTTATACATAATTTCACCACCATCAAAATATTTAATACAATATAAATTATACCATATAATTACACTAAAATATATAAATAACATATCAATTTAATTCTAATTTTACATTTTGGAAGTTTTCTATTTTACATTTAGGCAAAAGAAATAGTTAAGTTTATTCCTTAACTATAACAAAACTCTTATATACTACATCATATCCAAGTTCTTTAGTAAATAATTCTATCATATTATCATTAATAATAAAACTAATAATACTACTATTCATAGTAATAAATTTACTATTAAGTTCTAATATAATTCTCTCATCTTGAATATTTTGTTTAACTAAATTACATACTATCTCATTCTTTGAAGATAAATATCTAATATTATACATATCAATTTCTACAAGTTCTTCTTTATATTTAGAATTACTATCAGTAACATCATCTTTCATTAATGAAACATATATTTCTTTACATTTATAATTATTACTTAATACATTCATATATTTATCATTATATAAATCTATAATCAAATGAGTTCTAACTACTAATATATTATTTAAATAATTAATAATATCTAAAAACTTATCTTCTTTTACCTTATTGTTAACATATTTAATAGATATCTTATCTTCATCACTAAGCATTTCAAAAGCGAGTAAATAAATATCATCTTCTTTAACAGCATAATATTCTAATTTATTAATATTAAGTTCTATCTCTTCAGCAGTATCAATATCCCTTATAAATTCTTTAATATTATCTTTATTTAATTTTTCAATTTTCATAAATTTCTCCTCACAGTTAATATTATACACTATATTACATTATTTTACAAATACAAAGTAAAAACATTTGAAGTACTTTCCTATCTTATATTTTTGTAATTATATAATAATCATATCGGTATTGTAGTAAATAAACCAAATAATAAATTACATCATAATAGACGCTATATGCTTATATATAATAGATGTTACTGACATATTAAATTAAGACTCTTGAGAGGAGGCTTAATTTAACACTCTAAGACTACACAGACTTAGAGTGAACAAAAAAAGTTATAAAAAACACTATTCTATAACTTTATTATCTTTAACTCTTTTCTTAGCATAATTATTTAGACTAATATTATTAACTTCTAATTCATCTAAAGCAGATTGTATACTAAACCAAGCTCCAATTAAATTTTCATTAATAAATAACGAATCATAATATTTCATATCATCAAATACAGAAATCAATATATAATATAAAGTATTTTTATCAACAACAACATTACTAAGTTGATATTTTTCATCATAACCAATTTCAATTAAAAATCGATTAAAATACAAAATAGCATCGTTTACATCAGATTTTACAACATCACCACTACTATTCTTGCATATATATAATTTTTCCAATGTTTTAATTATATTATCAAGTAATTCATTATTTTTCATATATATTATCTCTCCCTTATTAAACAAATAGAAGCCATGTATCAACACGACTTCTATTCTTTTTTATTTATTAATCCATAAATTCTTCTTCAAGTACTTCAGAAGCATCTTCATCAAAGAATTCCTTCTCTAAAGAATAACCAACATCCATATACTCTTTAGCACCAGTACCAGCAGGGATTAACTTACCAATAATAACATTTTCTTTTAATCCTTGTAGTTTATCTACTTTACCTTTAACTGAAGCTTCAGTTAATATTCTAGTAGTTTCTTGGAATGATGCAGCAGATAAGAATGAATCAGTTTCTAATGCAGCCTTAGTAATACCAAGTAATATTGGTTGTCCAATTGCAGGTTTCTTACCTTGAATAATAACATCTCTATTACCCTTAGTAAATTCTTGTAGAGAAACAGTAGTACTAGGTACAAATAAAGTATCTCCAGCTTCCATAATTCTAACTTTAGAAATCATTCTTCTAGCAACGATCTCAACGTGTTTATCATTAATATCAACACCTTGTGATCTATATACCTTTTGAACTTCTTTTAATATATATTGCTGAACAGTATTAGGATCAGTTACCGCAAGTAACTCCTTAGGAGATACAGAACCCTCAGTAAGTCTATCTCCAGCCTCGATCTTATCTCCCTTTTCTACTCTAAGTTTAGCACCATATAAAGTAGTATGTTCTCTAGTCTCAGTATCATTCTTAACATATACCTTAAATTTACCACCAGCATCTTCAATCTTAGTAACAACACCACCAATTTCAGATATAGTAGCTTTACCTTTAGGCATTCTAGCTTCAAATAATTCTTCAACTCTCGGAAGACCTTGAGTAATATCGGCTCCAGCAACACCACCAGTATGGAATGTTCTCATGGTAAGCTGAGTACCAGGTTCACCAATAGATTGAGCTCCCATTACACCAACAGCTTCTCCAATTTCAACAATATTACCAGTAGCAAGATTTCTACCATAACAATGTTGACAAACACCATGGTCAGTCTTACAAGTAAGTACGGTTCTAATTTCAACTTCCTTAATACCAGCTTTAATTATCTTATCAGCAATAGCTTCAGTAATATATTCATTTTTATCAATAATTACTTCTTTAGTTTCAGGATTAATTACTTTCTTATTAGTAAATCTTCCTAATATTCTATCATATAATGGTTCAATAATACCATCTTTATCATCCATAAATGCACTAACAAGTACACCTTGAATAGTACCACAATCCTCTTCTTTAACAATAATATCTTGTGCTACATCAACAAGTCTTCTTGTCATATAACCAGAATCCGCAGTCTTTAAGGCTGTATCTGCGCTACCTTTTCTAGCACTATGTGTAGATAGGAAGAATTCAGATACTGAAAGACCTTCACTAAAGTTAGATAGAATTGGAATTTCAATAGTTTCACCATTAGGTTTAGCCATTAATCCTCTCATACCAGCAAGCTGTACGAAGTTAGAGATAGATCCTC
>CAKOQV010000020.1 GCA_934101345.1 uncultured Bacilli bacterium | reverse complement strand
CTCTTTTCTACAATATAAAAAGACTATAAAGAAAGACTAATATTTCTATTAGTTTTCCCTATAGTCTCTATATTATTCATTTTATTATTAAGATTTACAGCCCCCCCCCTAATTAACTTGTAGTTAACTTTTTTAATTGCTTTTTTATCCATAAGAGGAGCCTCCTTTTCTTTACTTTTTTTACATACTAATAATAACATAAGTAATTATATTTTACAATAAGTATTTAGAAAATAAATAAACTTTCGCAATAGAGACCCAGGCTCTATTGTGCCTCTTAAGCCTTATCTTAAGGCTTAAGAGGATATATAATATTAATTATTCTTTTTATTATTTTTCTTTAATTCATTAAGTATTTCTTCAAGTAACATTTCTTCATTACTCTTCTTAGATTCTTCTTTCTTTTCATCTACTTCTTTCTTTTTCTTTAATGAAGTTAATTTATTAATAAATTTAATTATTAAAAAGATACAGAATGCAATAATAAAGAAATTAATTACATTATTAATAAATGAACCATATTTAATTTGTGTACCAGGTATTAATAAATTACTAAAATCAATTTTGCCAATTATTAACCCAATAGTAGGAGTAATAACATCATTAACTAATGAATTAACAATATTAGTAAATGCAGATCCAATTACTACACCTACTGCTAAATCAATAACATTACCTCTTTCTATAAATGTTTTAAACTCTTTAAAAAACTTCTTCATATACTTTTCTCCCTTATTATATGTATTAATCTACACAATACAAATTAATTTTAGGATTATTATTTATAATATTATTAAAACTAGTTCTCTTCTTATTTTTATATTCTGCTCTAAAGTAAGTGTTATCTTTTGTTATATATGTTTTAACTATATAATCATTACCATCTTTATCTACAGAAACACTACCAACATAATCACTATTATTATCTAATTTATAAAGATTATAACAAGTATATTGTTTTTTATTTTCCTTTTCATACATTACTATAGCCTTATTATTAATTTCATCAGAATATTTAGCTATTTCTGAATTAACAGCATTATTTAATGTAATAGCTAATATAATACCTACAATAATAAAAATCACTACTGAAACTATAGTACCTATTAAGGCATATTTGCCACATTTCTTAGCCCTATTAGGAGTGCTCTTTTTCATACTTAAATATAGTATTAAACCTACTAATGGGTATAAAAAAGATAAAATATTTAAAATAACTAATGGTTTATCTTCTACTTTATTATTAATACCCTTATTTGCCATAACCCCACATTTCAAACATACATCATCATTATCATTTAATTTATTACCACAATTTGAACAATACATATTTCTTACCTCCAAGATAATTATATAACACTTTTAAATAAAAGTAAATTAATTTATTAAAATAAAAGTAAATTAATTTAGTTAAATTAGCAATCTCTATTGACATTGCTAATTATTGAGGTATAATACATATTGTAATAGAAAGGAAAGTGATATATATGAATATGAATAATCCTTATGAAGAAAATTTACAAAAGCCCTTAGAAAAATATGGTAGAGATATTACCAAGGCTGCTAAAGATGGTAAAATCGATCCAGTTATTGGTCGTGATGAAGAAATAAGAAGTATTACTAGAATACTTTCTCGTAAAACTAAAAATAACCCTGTATTAATTGGTGAACCTGGTGTTGGTAAAACAGCTATTGTAGAGGGTTTGGCACAAAGAATAATTAAAGGCGATGTTCCCAATAATCTAAAAGATAAAACTATTTGGGAGCTAGATATGGGAGCACTAGTTGCAGGTGCTAAATACCGTGGCGAATTTGAAGAAAGACTAAAAGCCGTACTAAAAGAGGTAAAAGACTCTGAAGGTAACATTATTATGTTTATTGATGAAATACATATGATTGTGGGTGCTGGTGCCCTTGAAGGAGCTATGGATGCTGGTAATATGTTAAAACCTATGCTAGCTCGTGGTGAAGTACATTGTATTGGTGCTACTACCTTAAATGAATATCGTAAATATATTGAAAAAGATGCTGCTCTAGAAAGAAGATTTCAAAAAGTATTAGTAAAAGAACCTACTGTTCTAGATACTATTACTATTCTTCGTGGCCTAAAGTCTAAATTTGAAGTATTCCATGGTGTAACAATTAAAGATAAAGCTTTAATCGCTGCGGCTACCCTATCTGATAGATACATTACTGATAGATTCTTACCAGATAAAGCTATTGATTTAGTTGATGAGGCTGCCGCTACTATAAAAGTCCAAATGGAATCAGTTCCTACTGCTCTAGATAATCTAGAAAGAAATATTATGAGACTTGAAATAGAAAAAGAAGCTCTAAAGAAAGAAAAAGATAATATTTCTAAAAATAGAATTACCGAGATAGACAAAGAACTAGATGATCTAAAATTAAAAGAAAAAGATTTAAAGACCAAATGGGAAGAAGAAAAGACTGTTAATACTAAGATTAGTAAAAAGAAAGAAGAAATAGATCACGCTAATTTTGAATTAGAGACTGCTGAAAATAACTATGATTTAGAAAGTGCCGCTAGACTAAGACATGGTACTATACCAAAACTAGAAAAAGAACTAGCTTCTCTTGAAGAGATTAATAAATCAGAAATATTATCAGATACAGTTGATGAAGAAAGCATTGCTGCTATTATATCTAAATGGACTAATATACCAGTATCTAAATTAGCTGAAGGAGATAAAGAAAAACTATTACATCTTGAAGATAAAATGAAAGAAAGAGTTAAAGGTCAAGATAATGCGATTCACTTAGTAACTGAAGCTATTATTCGTTCAAGAGCGGGTATTAAAGATCCAAATAGACCAATTGGTTCATTTATCTTCTTAGGACCAACTGGTGTTGGTAAAACCGAAGTAGCAAGAACTCTAGCCTATGAACTATTTGACGATGAAAGACATATGATAAGAATAGATATGTCTGAGTATATGGAAAGTCATTCAGTAGCTAGATTAATTGGTGCCCCTCCAGGATATGTAGGATATGATGAAGGTGGACAGCTTACCGAAGCTGTAAGAAGAAATCCCTACTCTATTGTCTTATTTGATGAAATAGAAAAAGCTCATCACGATGTCTTTAATGTACTACTACAAATACTAGATGATGGTAGAATAACTGATGGTCAAGGTAGAACTGTAGATTTTAAGAATACTATCATAATAATGACATCTAATCTAGGTAGTGAATATATCTTAGATAATAAAGATAATGCTAATGAACTTGTAATGCAAGAATTAAGAAGTACTTTTAAACCTGAGTTCATTAATAGAATAGATGAAATAATAATCTTTAATTCTTTAACTAAAGATGTTGTTTATGATATTCTAAATAAAATTATCAAAGATATTGAGTATAGATTAAGAGATAAAAATATTAAAATAAATGTTACTGATAAAGCTAAAGAGTTTATTGTAAATGCTTCATATGATGAAAAATATGGTGCTAGACCTATAAAGAGATATGTTCAAAGAAATGTTGAAACCCTAATCGCAGAGGCTATCATTAATGATAAAATATCTTTTGGTAGTACCATTACTATCGATGTAGATTGTGATAAATTAATATTAAAATAAGAGCGGTCCGCTCTTATTTTTTTAATTATTTAAGTCATTAAACTCTGTATTTAATGTATTATATTTTTCAGTAATCTTATTAGATGGAGCCTTTTCTAGTTCATACCATCCCTTTCTAAAGGCTAGTTCAAACACTTCCCTCTGAAGGCTTTTAATTACATTAAATACTTCTTCATACTTAGCAAATAAATTTTCATTAGAGGCTTCAGTTAAAGATATAGCATAATTTTTCTCCATATCCTTAAGTAGTGATAAAGTCATATTTAAATAATCTTTATCATTTAATACCATACCTTTAGGTATTTCAGTTTTAGGATTAGTAATTTTATTATTCATAAGAACCTCCTAGTACATTTAAGATGTTAGTCATATTATTATATAATACTTCACTAACTCTACTTATCATGGTTTTAACTTCATTATCAGATATATTTTCTAATGTATTATATAGCTCTTTATAACCAGTATAATTCCAATTAAACATATCAGATAAGTAATCTAAATCTTTACCTGAAATAATATTAGGTACCACATTATAATTTTCCATATTTATCTCCTTTCATAGTTATTATGATCAAAGAGGAAATATTTTAAACTAAAATTGTAAAACTATTGTCAACAAATATTGACTTTATTTTTAAATTACTATATATTTATTTTAGGAGGAATAAAAAAATGGAAAACAATAATAGTAATTTTAATAGCCAATTAGAAAAATTAAGTAAAGAACTTAATCAAATAAGTTCAGTACCTAAAAAAGAAGTTGATCATCATGGTAATCTATTTGATAAGGATGAAATTGATCCTTCAAAACTTGTAGAAAATGCCAAAAAAATGAAAGAAGCAGAAGCTGCCGCTATGGTTTATCCAAAAGAAAGAACAAAAATAGAAAGACAGCAAGAAAGAAGGGAATTAGAAAGACAAAAACAAATAATTTTAGAAGAAGATAGAAAGAAAAAAAATGCCAATTTTAAGAAAACAATTGCCAAAATATTAATTTTCACAACACTAGCAGGCGCAACTGCTTACGCTGTTACTAAAGCCGTACCAAAAATACAAGACAGACAAAAAATAAATCAAGAAGTAGATGACTTAACTGCAAAATGCAGAGAAATTTTAATGAACTATGGCCTTGGTATAGTAGTAAATGGTGAGTTCAAAATAAACACTAACTCAGTTTCTGACTATGCAGCATTAAATGTTAATAATCCTATGGAAGTATTTATCTATCAAAAAGCCATAGATAATAACGAAGAATTTAATAAATTTATTAGAAGTGTAACTTATACTGATGGTGAAGCAGTATATTGTTATGAAAGCTTTGAACAATTCTTAAGAATTAATGGTTATTACGAATTAACCAAAGATGAGAATGGCAACACTATAAGTTCAGAAAGCAGCCAAGTATTTTATAACATGATGGAAAATGCTATTTTAGAAGCTTATAAAAGCAATACATTAAGTAGTTATGAAGATGAGTTTTATAGTTTTGATCTAGATTCGCAAAACAAAACTAGATAGTAAAATAGATAAGAATTTAAATCTTATCTATTTTCTTTTTATTCTAATTCCATATATAGAGTCACCTCTATAATTACCATCGCTATCAAAATCATTACTATCTTTATAAGTAAATACACTTAGTATAAAATTTTCAACATTATCTATACCATCTACAGCATATATCTTTATTGATGTTAACATAGTATCATCTTTCATCTCTTCTAAATGACTATAAAAAGCACCATCAGGTTGATTAACATCATCATATAAATAAACATAGAAATAATCTCCAAATCTATATATATCCGGTTCTAAAAAATTACCACTATAATTAGTACCATCTTTTAATATAAACTTGACATTAAATCCAATCTTGTAATCATTAATATTTTCATACATATTATAATACTTATACCAAGTATCTTTAAATCTATTACCATCAATAACATTATCATCAGTAAAAAATACTTCAAATGAGCCAATATCTACTCCATTAGTAAAATTAGTGTAATAAGTATCTACTAGTTTATTTTTATTATGATAATTACTATCGTCCGCTAAAAATAAACCTACCTTTATTGGATTATTATCCTCATATTCCTCTTTTACTTCTTCATTAGCATCATTAACTATATTATCTTTAATAGGCTCTACTTGTTTATCATAATTGCAGCCACATAAAAATAGTATTTCAAATAGTATTATTAATAATTTTTTCATATATAGACTCCTTTTTCATTTTCTTTTAAATTCTTTATAAACTATAAATACTCCCATAAATAAAAATGGTAGTGAAAACAATATTGACATATAATCATGCTTGGTAATAGCAATATAATTCCAATAAATTAAAAAACCAAGCCAATAAATTAAAAATAATATTAAATTAATTTTATTAAATAGTTCTGACATATTATTTTTATTTAAAACTAAAAATAAATTTCTTAAAAACTGATTAATTGTAAAAGATAAAAATAATGTAACCATTACTTTAGTTAACAAATCATCAGTAGTAGCTAAAGTATAACCCAAGATAAATATCACTAATGAAGATATAACCATTTGTATTATATTTTTTATTAAATATTTATATTTCATAAAACTCCTTAATAAATGGTGCCAAATGTAAGAATCGAACTTACCTCTAGGCATTACGAGGGCCTTGTTCTACCACTAAACTAATTTGGCAATACTTTCTATATAATTATAACATAAGTTATATTATATAGAAATAATTTTTATACTTTTTCTAAAGTATTATTAGTAACTGAATATAAATATATATTTGTAGGTTTATTAAATCTCTTCTCTATATAGTCTTTATAACCATTTAATTGTTTTAAATAAGCTTCATCATTAATATTCTTTAATTTATAATCAATTATCTTAATATTATCTTTATATACTAACATTAAGTCTATAATACCATGATAAGTAGTATTATCTTCTTCATATATAAATTCATATTCTTTATATATATCTGCATTGTCTATATTAACTTTATCTAAGAAATTAGTTATTATCTCTCTATTCTTACCAGTTAAATTACTAGTATTATGAAAGTCTGTTAATTCAAATAACTCATGTACTTTCTTACCATAATCAAGTCTATCCTGTTCTTCTTTTGAAGTAATATGAATATTCTTCTTAGAAAAAGATTTTTCTTCTTCTTTTTGAATATCTATATTAATATCTTGAACATTTATTATATCCTCTACTCTACCTAATAATTTATTATAATTATCATTCTTAACTAAGTTATAATTCTTAGATAAACCAATACTATTAATATCAATATTTTTATAATAACTCTTAGTAATAGATTCTAATGAATACATAATACTAGCAAAACTATTATATTTTGATCTAATACTATCATCAATAATATCACTAATATACCCTGCTTCTTCTTTAGTATCCTCTGGTAATATAAATATCATTTTTTCTTTAGCTCTTGTTAGTGCTACATAGAAGAGTCTTATTCTTTCACTAATATTTTCTAATACATAGTTTCTATAACTTAAATTATGATAAATAGTATTATATAAGAATTTATCTTTATAAGGAATAATAATACCATACTTATCGTCATAACTAAATTTACTTATAGCTTCCCTAATATTAAATTTACTATATAATCCCCCGTAGTAGCAGACATTAAACTCTAGTCCTTTTGAAGCATGAATAGTCATAATTTTTACTGTATTATTACTACTTTCAGTAATACTATATTCTATCTTCATATCACTTTCTATAATGTCCTCTAAATACTCACTATATTTATATATATCATAATCTAAATTAGTTAGATTACTAGTAATTTCTTTTAATTTATCTATTCTAATAATATTTGAAGAATAATCTCCAAGCAAAAATAATTTATTATAAAAATCATATTTATCAATAATTATATCAATTATTTCATCTAAACTAATTGCATCAAGATCCTTAGTAATACCATAACTAATCTTATAAATATCGCTATCTTTAAAATTATTATTTAGAAAATAATCAAATATTATATTATCATCTAAATTAAAGAGAAAACTTCTAGCTATTGATATAAATAATTTTTTAAATTCATTATCCATAACATTATCTTTAATCTTTATAATAAAACCAATTATATTCTTTATTATAGTAATTACTTCACCATCAGTTAGATTAACTGATTTCACAATACTCGTAGGAATATCATTATATTCTAAGATCTTTTTATATAGTTCAAATGACTTACTACTGTCAAGTAAGATAGCAAAATCACTATACTTAGCTTTTCTAATACCTTTAGTATCTTTACCAAAGATTGGATAACCATTAATAATTTTATTTTTAATATCACTAGCTATTATAAAAGCTTCTACTTCATCTTTTTTAAATATTGTCTCATTAAGATAACTATATACTTCAAAGTTATTATTTACCCCGTTATCACCATCACCTTGATACATAGTATTACCATATACCATTTTATGACTTACTTTATATGAAGCTCCCCCAATAGTATCATCCATTATTCTATCAAACATTAAATTAATATTATTAATAACTTCTTCCCTACTTCTAAAGTTTTTATTTAGATCTATCTTAATACCATTAATATTCTTACTATATGAATCATATTTATTTTTAAATATATATGGATTAGCATTTCTAAATCTATATATAGATTGTTTAATATCACCAACCATATAAACATTATTATTAGATATATATGCAATAAACTCTTCTTGAACATCATTAGTATCTTGATATTCATCAATCATTATTTCATTTAAATTATTCTTAATTTCTTCTCTTATCTCAGTATTATTTTTTACAAGTTCTATTGCATAAGAAGATATATCACCATATTCAAAGTAATTATATTTACTTTTATATTCTGATACTCTTTTATCTAATTCTTTTATTATCATTATTATTTCTTCTACATAATCTTTAGTCTTTAATATACCACTCTTTATACTATCATAATTATCATATATAACTAATTTTTTTATTTCTTTAATAGTATTAGATATTTTATCTTTATATTCTTTAGTGGTATCTGATACTCCCTTAGCTATAGGAAGTTTAACTTCTATATTAAGTTTAATATCATCGTAATCACCTGAAGATAACAAAGGACTAAGTACTTTATATATCTTATCAAAATAATCACTATCATCTATATATTCTAAATAATCTCTAATATTATTAATTAAATTTAATATTACTTTGATATAATTATCTATATCTTTATCAATATTTTCTTCATTATATTTAACACTTATATAACTATCTAAATATTCTCTCTTATTAGTTTTTAAATCTAATTTATTATTAATATTTAAAATAAAATTAAATATTTCTTTATCATCTTTTAAAGCATATTCTTTAATTAGATTTAAAAACTTAGAGTCTTCACTAGTATATAACTCTTCAAAAATATCTTTAAGCATTTTCTCTTTATATAACCCTATTACTGAAGCATCTATAATATTAATATCTTTAGATAGATTTAAATAGTAGTGGTATTTTTTAACTAGTGATAAGGCATAAGCATCAAATGTTGTTATATCAGCAGTATCTAGTTTAGATAGTTCTTTAGTAAAACCATTTTCTTTTAATTTTTCTCCTATTCTCTCACGCATCTCTTTAGCGGCCATTTTAGTAAATGTTAAAATAAGTAAATTATCTACTGAAATTCCTTTTTTTACTTTTTCTAATACTCTTTCTGTTAGAACAGCAGTTTTACCAGAACCAGCCCCCGCAGATACGATAATATTAGTGCCTTCTTTATATATAGCTTCTTTTTGTTCATCTGTCCATTTTGGCATAATTTAAACCTCTTATTTTCTTTTTATTACTGATAATCATACTATTATAACCAAGAATAGTATCTATACATTTATACTTAGAAATATAAATGATAAGTTTTTCTAATTGATTACCAGTAAAGTTACAAAATAATATCTTATCACTATTAAAATTATTATCTTTAAAGTAATCATATAAGTTATACATATTACCTATTTCTTCAGTATAAATAGTATTTTCTCCCATAAAAATCATTTGAATTATTTCATTTGTTTTATCTTGATTATTATCAAAAATATAAGTATCCATAAAACCCTCCTACTTTGTTTTTACTTTCTTAGTAAAATAATTATAAGTATCATTAATTATAGTATCTTCTATATCTAAAATACTTTGTTTACTTCTCATTAATTTATTAAGTTCTTTCTTACTTAGTGTTTCTATTAAATATCTTATCATTAAATAAGACCAGTCATAGCCATTATATTTATTAGTTTTAGTATCAACAAACTCGCCATAATTAGTACCATGTTTATGTAAATAAGATATCTTGGGTATTTCTTTATTTTCACCAGAAATTTTAATCTCAATGAACTCTTTTAATCTATCATTATCAATAAGAGCATTCTTCTCTCCTGATAAAAGACTAGCTAGTCCTTCATCAAACCATACTATTCGGTTATTTATTCCTTTTTCTTGAATGTAGTTTCTATAAATCACATGGGTAAGTTCATGAAGTATACAGGTAAATAGTCTATATCTTTCTATTTTGTTTAAATCAGCATATATTTTAACATCTTCATATCCAAAACAGCCTGCAATCCCATTTGGAGGATACAGTGTTTTGAATAATCTCTGATATTCTTCAGCATTATCATATAAATATACCTTTAATTTTTTTATATGATCTAATTCAAAAAACTTACAAACTCTTATAATGCCTTTATCTAAGTAAGCAGATAATTCTGGCATTATTTTATCAAAACGGCTTGAAGCATATACCTGATACAACTCTTTATTTACGACTAGTTCCATATTCTTTCACCTTTACTAGCGTTCTTTCATCTACATATAAAGTACCATCAATATCTGGAATATTTCCTTTTAAGAAATATTTTTTCACTTTCCTATCAAGTTCTTCATCTTCTATACCATCTAAAAGATTATAAAACCACATAACATAATTTCTCATATTTTCATAACCATTATCTTTATCTCCCGGATAAAAATATTCATTATTTTCATCATCATATTGTACTACAGCATTTTCTTTATAAATAGTATCTTCACCCTTTAAATGTCTTTCCATTATCGTACAGTAATATCTAGGCATATATAAAACAGACTTAGTCCCCATTATCTTCACCATCCTTATTAATATATACTTTATCTTTTTCTCTTAAGTAGCAGATATCTCTATATTCGCAGAAGCTACAGCTTACATTTTCACCATTTATTACCTTTGGATTAATTTCAAAGTTGGCCTCCAATATATTATCTATTGCTTTATCAATTAACTTATCCGTATTATCTAGCATATCATTTATTTCTTCTTCAGAGAGTACTTTACTATAAGAACTAAAGCCCTTACTCGTAGTCTTCATACTCTTAATTAACTTAGAATCATTATAAGTAGTATCAAATTTAGATAATATATTTTCTTCATCTATAGAGTAGCCTTCGAGTCTTAAATTATTTTCTCTTGCAGTATCATAGTCTTTACTATTATCCAAAGTAGTATTGAATAATTTCTGAAGATAAAAGCCCACTACTTTAACATTTTTAAGTTCCATCTTACTAGATAAATATAAATATATTGGTAGTTGTAATCCGAGACCATATTCCATATTCTTAAGATTAATATTAGTACTACCTGTCTTATAATCAATAACTACAAGGTATGTAATATCATCTTCTTCTTTATATAGTACTTTATCTATCTTGCCCATAAAAGTAACTTTAATATTTTTATCTTTATTTACATAGACTTCTTTTTCTTTCATATTCTTATCAAAAGAACTATAAGTATATTGCTTTCTTATGGTAGTTATAATAAATTCTAATTCTTCTTTAATATTGCTAAGAAAGAATAATTCTCTTTTACTAAACTCTCTCTCATTACTTATATATTCATCAAAGACATTACTAAAATTAAAATCCATATCATCCATATGTAATAATACGTAGTGGCAGACATTACCTATTAATATAGCAAAATCATCTTTAATAATATTTATCTTTAATATATTATTTAAATAATACTTAAACTTACATTTATAATAATTATCTAATGCTGTATAAGAAAGTAATAGTTTATTATTTAAATATTTATATAATTTATCTTTATCTATACTATGATATTTATTATCATATTGCATATATGGTATATCATAATTAGAGGATAATAAATCTATATCTTTATCTTTTATATTATATTTAACTAAATTATCTAACTTCATAGCCAAAAAGATTTTATTCATCATATTTGAATTAGTATATTTAGTTTTATAATTATCTATAATATTTATATCATTAATTAGATCACATCTAGTATAATTACCACTGTTATCAAATAGTTTACAACTAATAGTAAGATTCTTTATATTCTTAATCTTCTTTATTATTTCTATCTTTTTATTTATATTTAATTCTATACTAGTATCATATCCTAATATAACTTTTTCTTTATCATTAAAATATTCATTATCTTTATATAATACAATATTTTCTTTATTATATCCTAAATAAAATACATAGTCATCATCATCAAAATAATTATTAATACTAACTATTTTAATACCAGTATTATCTTCATTTAGATAAGTATTTTTTAAGTCATTAACAATTAATTCTTTTACTTCTTCTTTATTATCAATAAAACTATATTTATTAATTACTTTAACTATCTTTTCTTTAATACTAGTATCATTAATACTATCTATTTCTTCATTAATATTATTTAAATTATTTAATATATTTTTTACTTCTTTGATAGAATATATACTTCTATTTTTTACTGATATTGGTATATTATATATTTTAAATAGTCTATATATAGGTTCTTTATATTCATTTGATATTATTAGTTTTATCTTACTTATATTAATATTCTTAGTAATTAGATCACATATATTATCTATAACAAATAAGACTTCATCATCTATATAATTAAATTCATATATATCCTTTATAGTGAAATCTTTATATTCATAATCTATTACTTTATAGTTATAATTATCTAAAATACTTTTATAATATTTATTAATATAATCATAACCATATATATATATTTCTTTATCTTTAACATATTCTTTAAATAAATTATCATATATAAGTAGATTATTACTATCTAAGTAATCTTTTATTTTTTTTAATTTAGTCATTTTATTGTTACTTAGTTTATTACTTATATAATTTAAATTATCTAAATATACTAAGGCTGTACTATAGTTATAATTATATTTTTTCATTAAATTATATATTGTTTTTTCATCAAAATCAAATGTTACTCTTTTAATAAAAGTATCTATACTCATAAATTTGATATTATAGTTATAATATTTTATTCTGGATAATTCTATTATTTTATTTTTTATATTATTTGGTACTAATACTATATATTCTTTCACAATACCACCTAGATATATTATTGCATAAAACTAATAAAAAGTAAACCCTACCCTAGTTATTTTATTATGTTCACTATAAGCCTTACTCTGTAAGTCTTATAGTGTTATTTTGAGTCTTAAGTCTCAAAATAATATATCTACATATCTATTATATATAAGCATAATTTATATATTTAAATTCTTTTTAATTTGTTGTTTTTGAGTATTGACATACATTATCTTTTATATTATTATAAACACTAAGACAATGATAAAAGGGGGGATACATTTTGTTAATATAATAAATATAGCAAAGTCTAAGTACAGAGAACAAAAGAAGCAAACACTTGGTCAATCCTTCCAATTAATGGCGAGATTGATTTAGAAGTATTTGCTTCCTACAACAAACAATATCATAATCTAATTAAAATATCAAATATAGCATATTACATTTTTAGTATATTCAAATATTTAATAGTTATTCCCAATAAAAATAAATTTTATTAGCGGTAATTATGATTTGCAAATAAGGATAAAACTTTATTTTACTTTTTAAATACTTGTATTTATTAGTTTTTTATTGTATAATATTAACGTTTTGAAGGGAGAATAAAATATGAAAAAAGTTGTTTACGATGGAGATTTAAACGACGATATTGATACTCTTAATAGAAATTATAACACAAAGAAGGAATTTATTCTTAAATTTGGTCTTAATGTTATTCTTTTTAGCATTGCTGAAATTATTGCTATTAAATGTGGTATAATTGCTACCCCTGAAACATTATTACCTCCATTCGGTGTTGTTACTAGTGTAAGTTGTATTGATTCTGGCATTTCTGTATTTATTAATAATAAAAAATATAAAAGGGAATTAAAAAAGGCTAAACATAATGTTTCGCATTTATGTTCAGAACTTGCTAAAGAAAATACTATTATGGAGAAAGAGGATCTTGAGGATTGTGAAGTTATAGAGGAAATTACTAAAAGTTCTACAAGAAGTGATGATGGTTCTTCTCTTTCCAAGATAGAAAAAGTTGTTAATTACTTTTATTTATTGGATAGTAATGATCAAATAGCAGTTTTAAGACAAATAAAAGAAACAATAAAACATCAAAAGAGTACTTCTACTAATACAAGACTTGAATTACTTGAAGAAGATGATTTGAAAGATAAAGGATTACCAATACAAATAAAGACATTGATAAAAAAATAATTTTAAAACTACTCTAGTTTGAGTAGTTTTTTTATGTCCACTGTAAGTTTTTAGTCTTACAGTGTTAGTCCCTATTACATTGGTGTTTGCTAAGTCTATATTAAGTATCCTTAATAAGTCTTCTGTATAAATGCATTTCTTCTATTTTAAGTAGTTTTGATTTAACATAGGCAACAAACTATTCTTCAAGTGATAGTATTTGATTAATATTACTATATGTCATAGTAACTAATACTTTGTTAATAGAGGAATCATCTATTTTAAATAGTTCTGTATAATCTATAGTAATAGTTTTAGTATCTTCATTTACCTCTATTGTAATATAATTATCAGAAGTATTATTAAGTACTAAAGTAGATAATTTTACTTTATATACATTACCATCTTTAGTAGAGTTTTCTATTAATTCTTTGATAAAATTAATATTCATAAATTTATAGTTTATATAAGGATATACTTCTTCACTCGTGGATAATATATAATTACCTTTATTATCTAATGAATAATATTTATTATTCATAACATAATAGTATTCTTCTTTATCATCATCTTTTACTTTAATACTTTCATTTAGACCTAGTTTTCTACCATGATAATTATATTTATTATTATCTTTCTCAATATTTATATCATACTCATAATTATCTTTTAAAGTATAAATAAAACTATTATCATTAACATTATCATTATGTGGTAGTTTAGAGTTTTGATAACTAAGTACTCTAGCAAAGATAATTACTCCAGCAAAGAAGATAAGATATAGACATAATTTAATTTTTGCCCTACCTCTTTTATCTTTCCACATTTCTTTTAATTTATCAAATTTACTAGGTTCTTTAGTTACTTCTTCTTTTTCTTTACTCATTAAATATACCTCCAATAAAGTTTTCTTTCTTTATACCATTGATAAAGTCTTTTACATCACATCTATTCTTTCCTTCTAGTTTGATATTTTTAAGTATAATATCATAATCTTTAGTACTAACTGTTATTCCATTTTTATTTATATCAGTAATAGTACCTGGTTTTTCTTTAGATATATTATTTGTTTTTTCTGATAAATATATTTTCATTCTCTTATTATTTAATATAGCATAAGCTCCTGGTATACTAGATAATCCTCTTATTTTATTATGAACATTACTTACACTATCATTAAAATCAATTAGTTCTTCTTCTTTAGTAATATTATAACCATAGGTAACTTCTTCTTCATTTTGCTTTATTCTACTATTAGTACCATTTAAGATACTTGGTAGTGTATCCATAAGTAAGTCTCTACCTAATATAGATAATTTATAATATAAATCATCTAATATCATGTTATCATCTATATTTATCCTTCTTTGACTGATTATATCACCACTATCCATCTTCTTATCCATATACATAATAGTTACTCCTGCTTTTTTATCACCATTAATTATAGCATGATGGATAGGAGCGCCTCCTCTTAACTTAGGAAGTAAGGAACCATGAACATTAATACAACCATATTTAGGATAGTCTAGTATTTCACTTGGTATTATTTGTCCATAGGCAGCAGTTATAATAATATCTGGTTTTTTATCTAATATATATTGATATTCTTCTCTTATCTTGATAGGCTGATATACTTCAATATTATTCTTGATAGCTAGTTCCTTACAGGGTGAATACACTATATTACCTTTTCTATCCTTTTCTTTATCTGGCTGTGATACAACCATTATTACATTATATTTATTTATTAATTCTTCTAATATTGGTACTGCAAAAGAAGGAGTACCCATAAATATTATCTTTATATCTTTATTTATCACTTTATATCACCAATTTAATTATATAGTATTTTATCTTATTTTTCAACTATTTTATTCACTTTAGTTCTAAGGTACTAAAGTGTTGTTATTAGCCTTAAGTCTAATAACAATGTATCTACATACCTATCATATATAAGTCATAAATATATACTAAAAGAAAGATATTAGTTATATCTTTCTTAATTATTACTCTTATATGTTAAATATCCAGTAGTATAATTAGCCATTGTTTTATCTATTTTAGTACTATCATATGGTACTGCTCCTACTAGTGAAGTACAAGCACTAAACATACTCTCAAAATTAGTTACATTATCTACATTCCATAAATCAGATACATAAATAGTTTTTAACTTAGTACTGTTTGCAAACATCTGATTCATATTTGTTACTTTACTAGTATTAAAACTTGATAAATCTAAAACAACTACACTTTTACAATCAGTAAACATAATACTCATATCTGTAACTTTGCTTGTATCAAAATTTGATATATTTAAATTTGTTAATTTAGTACAGTTATAAAACATACCACCCATATTTGTCACTTTTGATGTATCAAACTTAGATACATCTAAAACAGTTAAACTAGAGCAATCATAAAACATACTATTCATATTAGTTACATTACTTGTATTAAAGTTCGATAAGTCTAAGTTTGTTAAACCACTGCAATAACAAAACATGTCCATCATGTTTGTTACTTTTGATGTATTAAAATTTGATAAGTCTATTGTTGTTAACTTATTACATCCAGAAAACATATAACGCATATCTGTCACATTAGAAGTATTAAAACTTGATAAATCTAAAGTTATTAAACTAGTGCAGCCACTAAACATAGAATACATGTTTGTTACTTTACTGGTATCAAAATTCGATATATTTAAATTTGTTAATTTTGTACATCTATAAAACATAAAACGCATATTTGTCACATTAGAAGTATTAAAACTTGATAAATTTAATTCAGTTAAGTTTGTACATCCTTGGAACATAAAATCCATATATACTACCTTACTTGTATTAAAACTTGATAAATCTAAAGCTGTTAAACTACTGCATTCCATAAACATACCATACATATCAGTAACATTAGATGTATCAAAATTTGATAAATCTATACTTGTTAATTTGCTGCATCCGCTAAACATATTAACTATAGATTTTACTTTTGAAGTATTGAATGAACTTAAATTTATACTCTGCAATGATTTACATCCTTGAAACATTCCACCATAAGAATAGCCACTCCAAGTACCCATATATTCTACATTAGATGTATCAAAATTACTTAGATCTAAAGTTATTAAATTGCTACAATTATTAAACATACCTGTCATATTTGTTACTTTAGATGTATCAAAACTTGATACATCTATTGTAGTAAGACTACTGCAGCCATAAAACATATAACTCATATCCGTTACTCTACTAGTATTAAAATTAGATAAATTTATTTCTTTTAATCCAGAACTACTATAAAACATTCTTGACATATTAGTTATATATGTTGTATCTAATTTAGATAAATCTAATTTCTCAACATTAGTCAGATAGGCAAACATTCCTGAGGCATTAGTATTTGCTTGTAATACTCCATTTTCTCCACCTAACCACATATCATAGTT
>CAKOQV010000019.1 GCA_934101345.1 uncultured Bacilli bacterium | reverse complement strand
AAACTGAAATAGCAATAGAAATTATGTTATGGATTACGCGAGGACAAATGTTTATAGATGGTAATAAAAGAGTTGCTATGTTATTTGCTAATAAAATAATGATAGATAATGGCTGTAGTATTATTACTATTGCCCAGGAAAATCAACCAATGTTTTATGAAAAATTAATTAAATACTATGAAACAGGTGATAATAAAGATTTAAAAGAGTGGCTTTATGAAACTAGTATTGATGGTATTAATTTATAATTAGAGTAGTCTAATCATCAGAAGGTGTGAAAAATGGTTTATTTAAAAAAATTTACATTATTAGATGAAATCCAAGAACATAATATTGAATTTAATGAAGAGAGAAGAAACATATTTAATAATTATTATCCACTTCATTTATTTTCATCAAAATCATTTAAAGAGATAAATTTTGATAAAATAACAATATTTTATGGTGGTAATGGTTCTGGTAAAACAACTCTTATAAATATGATTTCACAAAAATTAAATGCATCAAGGAAGTCGCCAATAGATAAAGGTTCATATTTTGATTTATATGTTGAACATTGTGATTATGAAATGTCTTTTGAACAACCAATGTAAATAAAATTAATTACAAGTGATGATGTTTTTGATTATTTAATAGATGTTCGTTCTATTAATGCAAATGTTAATAGACAAAAGGAAAGATTAAGTAAAGAATATTTAGATTATAAATTTAATAATAATGGTAACTCTTTTGATAATTATGATGAATTAAAAATGAGTTATGATAGTAAAAGAAAATCAATGTCTAAATTTGTTAGAGAAAGATTAGGTAATAATAATATAATTGAATGGTCAAATGGTGAATCTGCACTTATGTTTTGGGAAAGAGAGATAAAAGAAGATAGTATTTATATATTAGATGAACCAGAAAATAGTTTATCTGCGGAAAATCAATTGAAGTTAAAAAGGTTTATTGAAGACTCCACTAGATTTTATAATTGTCAATTTATAATATCAACACATTCACCATTTTTATTAAAACTAATGGATGCTAAGATTTATGATTTAAATAATACACCTGTTGTAACAAAAAAATGGACAGAACTATCTAATGTATTAGTATACTATAATTTTTTTAAACAATATGAAGAAGAATTTGATAAAAAATAAAATTATTGTGATATAATATTCTCGGCAGTGGTGATTGGAATTATTTCCTACTTTAACGAGTCGTTAAGGGACTAATTTATTTAAGATGATTTAATAGTAATACTCCAATGAACTTATCTACATTTCATGTAGGCGCTTCGCTATGCTACGCTTTGAGTTCATTTCCATATTACAATATCATGAGCACTGCGATAGTTGGGAGGTAGTAAAGATGTGGAAATACATAGGTAAAGAAGAATGTAATGAATTTTTACTATCTCTCAAATTGTTTAATTGTAAAGATAAAAAGAAATATTTGAATACCATTTATTCTATTAGTAATAATGTAGAAAATAATTATAAAATATATAAAATAAAAAAGAAAAATGGGAAATATAGAACGATATATGAACCAAATTCGCTTTTAAAGCATATTCAAAGGCAAATATTAGTAAAAATTCTTGATAATAAAGCAGTATCTAAATATGCAAAAGCATACCATAAGGGTATTAATTTGAAAGATAATGCTATTCCACATTTAAATAAAGAATTAATTTTAAAATTAGATATTAAAGATTTTTTTGAAAATATATCTTTTATAGATGTATATAATTCTTGTTTTTCAATAGAATATTTTCCTAAATCAGTAGGGATGATATTAACTTATTTATGTACTTATGATGATTATCTAATGCAAGGTGCTCCTACATCTGCATATATTTCAAATTTAGTAATGAAAGAGTTTGATGAAGTATTAGGGTTATGGTGTGAAGAAAATAATATATCGTATACAAGATATTCAGATGATATGACATTTTCAGGAGAATTTAATCCAAGAGAAGTTATAGTTAAAGTAAGAAAAATGTTATATAAATTAGGATTAGAATTAAATAATAAAAAAATACATATAATACATAAATCATCTAATCAAAATGTAACTGGAATAGTAGTTAATGAAAAAGTACAAGTTAGTGCAAAATATCGTAAAGAAATAAGACAAGAAATATATTATATAAGAAAATTTGGTTTAGAATCTCATTTAAAGAAAAGAAATATAGATATAGGAAAAGAAAAATATATAAATATACTATATGGGAAAATATTATATGTTCTTCAAATAAATAATAAAGATAATGAATTTAATGAATATAAGAAATTTATGAATAATTTTAAGAATAAATTTTAGGTGATAATATTTTGTGGTTCTATTGCTTTTTGTATATATCCTCTTAAGCCTATATGATAGTCTTAAGAGGCATAACATAGCCTAAGGTCTATGTTATGAAGTATTTATGTGATATAATATATGTGGAGGAATGAATATGAAAAATTATGAACTAGCGGAAGATGAAGTAATATTATTAACTACAGAAGTATATTATAATGATGTAGAAGATAAACTATTATTAACACTTACTTCAAAAAAGATAATAATTGAAAAGGTAGAAATTAAAAAAGTAAGTCTTTTAAAGAAAGAAGAAGATAAAAAAGTAATTAATATAGTAAATATTAGTGATATTAAGTTATATAATAATAAGGTACAAGTTCATCAAAAGAATACAGAAGTATACATACAAACTATTAAAAATAACTTTACTATTAAGTTTGATAATGCTATTGAAGCAGTAAAATTTGTTACTAAAGTTACTGATGCTGTAACAGGTACAACTATGTCTGATCGAGGCGTAAAAAAGGTTAAAAATGCTTTTGATAAAGTAGATGATGTACTTGGATTTGATACTAGAGGTACAGTAAAAGGTGTTATAGAAAATGGTATTACTGGAACTCTATTAAAAGGAATAAAAAGAAAAGATAAGTAAAATAACTATAACTCTGCCGTTTATGAAATTGGTCAGTCGCGGCTGACCAATTAGAAAAAAATAATATAATATATATGATTTGTCGTTGCACTGGCGACCATATTAAATATAATTTGATGTATTATTAATTTAACGAAAGGAAGAGATATTAATGAAAATAAAATATGAAGCATCAAAGGAGATATTTAAATACTATAATGAATTAACCGTAATAAGCCAAAGACTTAAGAAGATAGAAAAAGGCGGTAATATAATTATAGTTAATCAAATAATTAGATGTATATTATGTATATTTGCATTTACATTCTATATTTTTATAGTTGGTAGAATAGAACCTACTATTTTTATTAATATTTTAAAATATTTATCAATATACTTTTTAGTATCCTATTTATCTTATATGATCATATTTATAAAGAAGTATAAAGTATTTAAAGATGGTAATGTTGGTGGTACATTAACTATAAATGAAAACACTATTACTGATGAATATGGCAAATGTAAAGTAGAATTAGAAATGGATCAAATATCAAGCATAATAATAGGGAAATATTCTGTAAATATAAATTTTAATACTCCAAAAACGAGATTTATATTTCCTATTCAATATAAAGATAAAATAGTTACTTCAATTAAAAAATATAAAGAAGATGTAAGAGTAATAGAATTATAATAAAATAGTGATAATTAATTTTATCGCTATTTTATTATAAGAAACTGACAAATAGGAATATTTTTGTTATAATATATGAAAAGAAATGAGTTGGTTATATGACCCATAAATTTGAAGCATTAATATATGCTATACTTTTTACTTTTTGGAGTGTTAGATTATATTATAAGTTATATGATAAAAAGATAAGAAAATATATACTTAGTATTGGAATATTAATTGTTTTTTGGATGTTAATAAGAATGACTAAAGGAGTAGTGGAGACTACTTTACTTGAAAGGATGTCTTGGTATTTGTATTATATACCTTTAATATTTATACCATCAATATTTTATATATGTTCTAGATCGTTATTAAATAAAATAAGTGAGAAAGAAAAAATAATAATATATGTAATATCCACAGTATTACTTTTAATGGTTTTAACTAATGATTTTCATGAGATAGTATTTATGTTTAATAATGGAATAGAAGACTATAATAATTATAAGCATAATATTGGCTACTATTTAATATCATTATGGATATTTGTTTCATTTGGTGGCGGTATGATAACGCTCGCAGTAGATAGATTAAAGATAAAGAAGGATATTAAAGCTTTTTTACCAATAGGTATATTATTACTCGGGGTAATTTATACAGTATTATACGTAATAGATATTAATGGTATTAGAAATATAAATATGTCTGTGGTAAATAGTGTTTTAATATGTTTGGGAATAGAACTAGCTTTATATTTAAATTTAATACCAAATAATAAGAAGTATCTAAATACTTTCCAAAATTCTAATTTAAATATGGGAATTGTATCTTTAGATGGTAATACAATATATAATACTAAGGTATTTAAAACTATACCTAATAATATTCTTAGGGGTATTAAGAATAATAAAGTAAAAAATAAGTATTATAATAAAAATATAATTTATGAGATAAAGAAAAATAAAGATAGTTATGTTATACTAAAAAAAAATATGACTGAGTTATATAAACTAAAATTAGATGTAAAAAATAGACAAAAGAAATTATTAAAATTACAAAAGAGTATAAAATTAGAAGAAAGTACTAAGAAAGAATTATATGAGATAACTCTTAGAAAAGAAGTAGTAGAAAAAATAGAAAAGAAATTAAATGAAAAGATACTTGAGGCAAAAAGTCTTTTAAAGAAAAATGAAATAAGTGATAATGATTTAGAAAAAATAAAAAGAACTATTGTTTATTGTAAGAAGAAGAGCAGTATAATGATTTCTGAACTTAATAATGAAGTTTATAACGAAGAAAATGTAAGAGTAATACTAAATGAGTTACTTACTAGTATGAATAATATATCTGGATTAGTTATAGTAAAAAATAAGATGAATATTACTGGTAGTATGATATCTTTGTTATATGATCTAGTTTATGAATTAATAGATAATATTAGTAATCAGACTATGATGATATATATATCTAAAGAAAATAATATATTGATAGCGAGAATACTAATTAGTTCTTTAATTAGTATAAAAGAAAAACTAAAATTAGATAGTAATATTAAAGTAAAAGAAAGTTTATGTGATACAGATACTGAGTTATTGTTTACTATAAAAGCTGGTGATATATTATGAAGATATTAACTATATTAACCGCAGCAGTAGCAATATTACAAACATTTAGAGTAACAATCTTTTATCTTAGAAAAGATATAAAAAATTTGAGAAAAGTATTTGAGACATTACTTTTAGTTATAATGATTATATTGTGTTATTTTGATTTAGAAGAAATAAAATTAAGTATTTATATTTCATTATTACCTTGTCTTTATATAATAGGTATGTTTATCTATGAAAGATTATTTGATACGGAATATATATCAGTCCTATCAGTTAAAAAGGCCCTTGATATGTCTGACTCTGGAATAATGTTTTTAGATAAGGAAGAAGTAGTTTTAATAAATAATACTATGAAGAATATTTTAAATGATCTAAATATTCATAATGATTATATAGATAATTTAATAAAGATGAGTTTTAGAAAGATAAATGATAACTATATATTAAAAGTTTTGAATAAGATATGGTCTATTATTATAACTGATAAAAAAGAAGTAATACTGTTAGATATAACTGATATTTATAATCTTCAAGAAGAAAAAGAATTACAAAATAAGATGATTGAAGAAAATAATATGAAGATACTGGAGACAATACAGAGTATTGAAAAGATAGATAAAACTAAAAATTTATTAAAAATAAAGAATGAATACCATGATTTATTAGGGCATAGATTGGCTTTATTTACTAAGTACTTTGAACAAGATAAGATAAATACTAACGATATAGAATTTTTACTAGATAGTATTACTAAAGATTTTGATGATAAAAAGTCTAGTATTGATAAACTAAATAATTTAATAAGAATGTATCATATAATAGGAGTTAATATTAATCTACTTGGTAATCTTCCAAATAATGAGAAAATAGCTAGTATATTTTTTGAAATAATTAGAGAGGCTGTTACTAATGCTATAATTCATGCTGATAGTAAAAATATTGATATAATAATAAAAATATATCTTGATAAGATAGAGATGGTTATTACTAATGACGGTAAGAAGAATACTGGTATTATTTATGAAAATGAAGGAATAAAGGGTATGCGAAGAAAATTATCTGAAATAGGTGGTAATCTAACTATTGTGAATGATGATATCTTTACTTTAAAAATAATATTATAATAAAAAGAAAATCTTTAATTTGATTTTCTTTTACTTTTCTAGATCAGGAACAATATAGCCATTACTTACACAAAATACCATGAGTTTAGAGATACTATCAAAACCTAGTTTATTTAAAATATTAGAAATATAGTTTTTAAGAGTACCGGAAGTAATGTTCATCTTTTTAGCAATATATTCTCTTTCGGCTCCTTCACATAATAGTTTTAATATTGTTATTTCTTTTTCAGATAATTCTTTAAACCTTTCATTTTCATCATTATAGATATAGTTATCTGGAAATAGAGTATAACCATTTAATATTTGTGAAACACAAGAAAGAAGAGAATTGCTATCTATATCTTTATAGATAAGTCCATCTAAATTATTTTCTTTAGCCTTGTTTAAAAAAGATATTTCTGGAATACCAGTAATGGCAAGTACTTTAATTTTATTCTTATAAATATCTTTTATTTTTTTACCATGTGTAATACCATTGACATTATCTTTGGTTACTACATCAGTAAGAATTAGATCGGGTTTATATCTATCACAAAGCATTAACATATCTTTAGCACTAGTGGAAGTACAAACAACATCATATTCTTTGGATAATATTTCTTTCATCATACTATTAAGAAGTGGTTTATCTTCAATAATAATAATTTTCTCTTTTTCTGACATATTAATCACTCCAAATATATGACATTATTATAACACATAATTAATTAAAATAATAATAAATAATATTTAATGTGTCTAAAGTCATTTTTTTAAGTTTTAAAATATGACCTTTGGCATCTATTAAAAAAATGGTATCTAATATATAATAGTGTATAAGGAGGAGAAAGAAATGAAAAAGAATATTTTAAAGAAAGTATTACTTACTTTAGTGGTAATAATAGCAGGTGGAATTACTAGTGTAGCTGCAGATGATTTACCGATAGTAGTAAATGGAACAAGACTTACTGATGAAGTAAATGCCATGACTTTAGGAGAGGGAACTTTAACTTATAATAAAGAAAATAAAGAATTAATTTTAGATAATGTTGCGATTACTTCTGATACTAATTATGGTATTAATTTAGTAAGCACAACAGATGAAATTAAGATTGTTTTAAAGGGAAATAACAAAATTATAGTATCTAATACTAACTTTGGTATTAGGACTAGTAATAATATAGTAATTACTGGGAATGGTAAATTAACTATTAAAGCGGATTTTCCTGCAATTCAAGGAAAAAATATTACTATAGATGGAGCAGAATTAGATTTAACTACTACTGGAGAACATTTAGCGGCAATTGAAAATAATTATTTACTAACCATAAAGAATAATGCTAAGGTAAAGGCAAAGGGATATGGAGCTGCTTTGTCATCTTTTGGTAAGATGGATGTAACTAATAGTGAGCTAGAACTAGAGGCTACTGGAGATACTTCTAATGCAATCTATGTAGAGCCTACTAATGACAATGGAACATTAAATATTACTAATTCAAAAATAAAAGCAAAAAGTGGTTATGCATGTATTTATAGCGCTGGAGAGATGAAATTATTTAAATCAAACTTTAATTTAGAGAGCATTGCGGGCGGAATATATTCTGATACTTCAGTTAGTATTGATAATTCAAATGTATATGTTACAGATGGAAACTATGGAGTTGGAGTAGGACAAGGTGATATTATAGTTGATAATAGTACCTTTGAAATAAATGTAAATAATGAGGCATTTAAATATAATCCTATTATGACTGGCTTAGATAATAAAATTATTTATGCTGGCCATGAAAAAGATGGAACAGATGCAGAAATAGTGGAAATTAGTGATGATCTTGATCTTTCTGAATATCAATATGTTAAAATTACTAATAAATACAATATAAAGATAGTTACTGATGAAAATATTGTACTAGAAGACAATAAAGAATTTACCGCTATTCAAGGCGAAAACAAAGAAATAGTTATTAATGTAAAAGATGGCTATAAGATAAAAAGTGTTTTGGTAAATGATGAAGAAGTAAAACTAAATGATAATAAATTATCTTTAACAAATATAGATAAAGACATGATAGTTAAAATAACTTCTGAAGAAATACCTAAAGGCCCAGTTGAAGTTGATGATTCGAAAACAGAAATTAATAATCCAAAAACAGGCGATAATATTATGCTTTATATAATAATTAGTATTATTTCAGTCATTGGATTAATTATGGTTTTTAAATTTAAAAATAAATTAGAAGAAAAATAATTTTAAGAAATAAAATGGTGATAATTAATTTTATCACTATTTTATATTTTAAATATTATGATAATATGGTAAAATTATGTTAGGTGTTAAGATGAAGAAGATATTTAAATATATATTAATAGTTTTAATAGTAATTATATTAGTACCAGTAATAATTAATTTTTATGTTATATTATCTACTAAAAATAGGATTGTAAGTGGTGATAGCGAATTACTTACTGATATAGATTATATAGTTGTTCTAGGAGCGGGAATCCGCCGTGGAAAGCCTAGCCCTATGCTTGAGGATAGACTTAAAACTGGAATATTATTATATAATAATGATATATCTAACAAAATACTTATAACGGGTGATCATATGAATGATGACTATGATGAAGTTACTGTTATGAAGAATTATTTGCTAGAACATGGTATTCCTGAAGAAGATATTATTACTGATAATTATGGTATATCTACTTATGATAGCATATATAGAGTAAAAAATGTATATAAATCTAATAAGGTAGTTATAGTATCACAAAGATATCATTTATATAGAGCATTATTTTTATCTGATAATTTAGATTTAGAGTCTTATGGAGTAGAGGCTAATTTAAGATATTATTATGGTCAATGGTATAGAGAAATTAGAGAGATATTAGCTAGAAATAAAGATTTTATAAAAGGAATAATTAAACCCAAAGCAGTATATACTACTTTTAATTATAATTAGTATTTATTATATAAAAAAATATGATATAATTAATGTAGTTTGTTTTTGAGGGAGTATAAAGATGGAAAGATATAAAGAAATAGAAAGAAGTATAATAAAGAAATATCGCAAAGAAATATGGAGTAAGTTTATCAAAGCAATTAAAGACTATGAACTTATTAAAGAGAATGATAAGGTTATGGTATGCATATCAGGAGGAAAGGATTCTTTTTTACTAGCAAAATGTATCCAAGAACTAGAAAGGCATGGTAAAGTACCATTTACTGCTGAATATGTTGTAATGAATCCAGGGTACAATGAAAAGCATAGTAATAATATCTTAGAGAATGCTAAAGTATTAAATATTCCAATAAAAGTATTTAAAAGTGATATTTTTGAAGTTGTAGATAAAATAAGTTTTGATAATCCATGCTATATGTGTGCTAAAATGAGAAGAGGATATTTATATAATAAGGCAAAAGAACTAGGATGTAACAAAATAGCTTTAGGGCATCATTTTAATGATGTAATAGAAACAACATTATTATCAATGTTTTATGGCTCAGAGGTAAAGACAATGATGCCTAAATTACATAGTGATAATTTTGAAGGCTTGGAATTAATAAGACCATTATATTTAGTAGAAGAAGCTTCAATTATTTCTTGGAAGAATACCAATGAACTAACCTTTATTAATTGTGCTTGTAGATTTACTGAGAACGTTACTTTAACTAATAATAGTAATAGTGTGAGTAAGAGAAAAGAAATTAAAGAATTAATAAAAGAATTAAAGAAAATTAATCCTAGTATTGATCGTAATATATTTACTAGTATGAATAACGTTAATTTAAATTGTATACTTGGTACTAAAAAAGATGGAATATATAGAAGTTTTCTTGAAGACTATGAAAAAAAGTAAATAAAAATGGATAACTATTATAAATATTTATAACAATTGGTTATCTTTTTTTTTATCTCTTAAGCTTGTAGTCTTAAGAGGAACAATGAATCCTAAGGTCTTCATTGTTAAACATTTATATTATAGAATATAAAAAATTAAAGTCTTTTTTTGTCTATGAAAACATCTTCTATAGGTTATTACTAGTTAGTATTATTTAGTAAGGAGGAACTATGTATAATACTAATGGACTTAAAGAAGATGAAGTAAAAGAATCAAGAAAAAGATATGGTAGTAATAGTATAAATGAAAAGAATAAAAATACTTTTTTTAATTTATTTATAGAAACTTTAGGAGATCCTATAATCAAAATACTTCTTATTGCGTTGGCTATAAAGACAATATTTTTATTTAGAGATTTTGATTATTTTGAAACAATAGGAATAGTTTTAGCAGTACTAGTGGCTTCATTGATATCGGCAATTAGTGAATATGGTTCTAATAAAGCCTTCCAAAGAATGCAAGAAGAGTCTTCTAGAATAAATGTTTTAGTAAAAAGAGATGGTAAAACTAAAGAAATAACTATTGATGAAATAGTAAAGAATGACATACTTATATTAGCTACTGGTAATAAAGTTCCGGCAGACGGTATATTGATAAAAGGGAAATTATCAGTAGATGAATCATCTCTTAATGGAGAAACAAAGGAAGTATATAAAGAGTATATAGATAATATAAGCTTAGCTACTGAAAAGAATAGGGTATATAGGGGTACTACTATTTATGATGGAGAAGCTTTGGTACTTGTTACTAAAATAGGAATGGATACTTTGTATGGTAAGATGGCTAAAGTATTAACTGAAGAAGAAGATGCTTCTCCATTAAAATTAAGACTTACTAATTTGGCTAAAATAATAAGTAGAATAGGCTACATAGCGGCTATCTTAATAGCGGTAGCATATTTATTTTCTAAGATATTTATTATAAATAATTTTAATTTAACTATTATAAGAGAGACTATAACTTTAAATAAATTCTTCTCTTTAATTCTTGAAGCTCTTACATTAGCAGTTTCTGTTCTTGTAATGTCAGTACCGGAAGGATTACCAATGATGATTACTTTGGTATTATCTACCAATTCTAAAAAAATGCTTAAAGATAACGTTCTTGTTAGAAAAATGGTTGGTATAGAGACTGCTGGGTCTTTGAACATACTATTTACTGATAAGACTGGTACTTTAACTAAGGGTAAGATGGAGGTATCTAGTATTATAGATGGTAACTTAAATGAATATAATGATTTATATTATACACCGGATAAATTAAAAACTTTGATATCTGATAGTTTATTATATAATAATGAGAGTGAAATTGAAGAATCATCGGGTAAAGTAGTTGGAGGTAATCTAACTGATAAAGCACTATTATCATTTGTTCAAAGAAAAAAAGATAATAGTGTGTTAATAAAAGATAGAATTTTATTTAATAGTAAGAATAAGTTTGCTGTTACTGTTATAGAGAAAAATAGAGAGAAGATTAAATTAATTAAAGGCGCTCCAGATATAATAATAAAAAATAGTACTTATTATATAGATAAAGAAGGTAAAAGAAGAACTCTTGATAAGAATAAAATACTTAGTTATATAAATAATAAGGCTGATAGTGGACTAAGGGCTATTGCTCTAGCAGTATCACAAAGTATATATCCTACTGATAGTATAAGAAGAAATATTTTACTTGGAGTAATATTTTTAAAGGACGATATAAGACCTGAAGCCAAAGATGGTGTATCTTTAATAAAAAATGCTGGCATTAATATTGTTATGGTAACAGGAGACTCTAAATCAACAGCTACTTCTATTGCTAAAGAGGTTGGTATAATAACTAGTAATAATGATATAGTATTATCTTCAAGTGATTTAGAGAAGTTATCAGATGATGAACTTAAAAAAATAATACCAAATCTTAAAGTAGTATCAAGAGCTTTACCTGATGATAAAAAG
This sequence comes from uncultured Bacilli bacterium, assembly GCA_934101345.1. GTDB lineage: Bacteria > Bacillota_I > Bacilli_A > RF39 > UBA660 > CAG-302. The sequence continues at coordinate 5,607 of CAKOQV010000019.1, read as the reverse complement.
AGACTAGTTATGTTATCCAAAGAATTAGGCTTAGTTACGGGTATGACTGGTGATGGGGTAAATGATTCTATAGCTTTAAAAAAGGCTGATGTATCATTTGCGATGGGTAGTGGTACTGAAGTATCAAAAGAAGCTTCTGATATTGTAATAATAGATGATAACATATTATCAATATCTAAGGCTATATTATATGGAAGAACAACATTTAAGAATATTAGAAAGTTTATTATCTTTCAGTTAACTGTTAATATAAGTGCTATTATGCTAGCTTTAATTGGACCATTTATTGGGGTGCCAAGCCCCATTACTGTACTTCAGATGTTATGGATAAATATGGTTATGGATACGCTAGCAGGTCTTGCCTTTTCTTATGAAGTGCCAAGAATAGAATACATGAAAGAACTGCCTAAAAAGAAAGAAGAGAATATAATTAATAGATATATGTTTAATGAAATAATATCTTCATCGATATATACTTTAACAATATCACTACTATTCTTAAAATTACCATTCATAAAATATATTATATCAGATAATCATTTGATGACATCATTTTTTTCTTTATTTATCTTTATCGCTGTATTCAATTCTTTTAATGCCAGAACTCATAGATTAAACATACTAGCTCACCTAAAAGAAAATAAAGTATTTATACTTATTATAATATTTATTATTATAGTACAAATAAGTATAATTTATTCGGGAATAACCCTATTTCAAACTAAACCTTTATATATAAAAGAACTAATATTTATACTAATATTATCTTTAGGTATTATACCATTTGATTTTCTCAGAAAATATATATCTAAAAAATTGCGAGGAGATTTTGGAGTATAATTAATGCTGTTTTATAAAACAAGAAGGTAAGAATATAATAATACTTGTTAATATTTAAAGCAAAACATATATATTTTAAAAAATATGGCAAATTTACACATTAAAATTGTATATAAGTATGAAAGAATAAAAAATGTCGATTAAATATATTATCTAGTTTTGTCGAATGTGTATAAATTAAAAAAAATTTGTGCTAAATTATAGGAGAGGTGAATAGTATTGCTAAAAACAAATATGGAATTTAGAAAGGGGATTCTATTTATTAGACTTAAAGGCGATCTAAACAGAAATACCATAAAAGGAGTGATAGATGAAAACTTTAAGTATGTTGTATTAAATTTAGATAACATGTATTCAATAGATAGTTACAGTATAAAATACATAAATAAAGTATACAAAGAAATTGAATATGAAGATGGAAAGTTAATAATTTGTGATAAATTTAATGTTACAAGTAGGTTACTTAAAGATATTCCTAAGATAAATAATGAATATGATGCATTCAAATTATTTGAAAGGATGATATAGATGAACAAGTACGAAGAGGTAATAAATTCCACAAGCGGAATGATTTATATGATAATAAATAAATATTTTAAAGGTTATGATAAGGAGGATTTATATCAAGTTGGTGTAATAGGAGTAATTAAAGCCTACAATAATTATAAAAAAGATCATAATACTAAATTTTCTACTTATGCTTATACATATATATATGGTGAATTATATACATATATAAATAATTTAAAGGGGTTAAAAGTAGCAAGAGAGAATTATTCTCTATATAGGAAGATAAATGATGCTAGAAACATATTAAGTCAAAAATTAATGAAAGAACCATCGATATACGAATTATCTTCTTTTTTAGAGTTAGATTATAAACTTATAGAAAACATAATTTCTAGTATGCAAAGCGTAGATAGTTTAGAAAGAACTATAATAAGTGATGATAAAGATTTGTCATTACTTGATGTTGTTAGTGATAAAAAAGATTACTATAATATTGATTATTTAATGTTAAATGATGAGGTAAATAATCTTCCTGAGCCTTGGAAAGAAGTAATAAAATTAAGATATTTTGAGGATAAAACGCAAAGTGAAGTAGCCAAAATGTTAGGCATGAATCAAGTGGAAATATCAAGAGGAGAAACTAAAATATTAAAAAAAATAAAAAATAATTATCAAAATGTAGCATAAATAAGCAATAAATCTTTCAAATGTAACCAAATGGTTTACATAAAAAAATCATATTTTATGAGAAAATTAAATTAAGGTGATCGCTTATGAAGAAAAAAGATAAGAATTTAGATGTTTATGAACTTATTGCAAAAAATATTAAATTCTATCGTAAAAGGAAAAACATTACACAAGCTGAATTAGCTGAAAAGACGGAATATTCTCATGAATTTATAAGAAGAATAGAAGCTCCTAACAGTAGGAAAAATTTTTCTATAGATGCTGTTAGCAATATTGCCAATGCCTTAGATATAGATATAGAATTATTATTTGAAAAAAGAGAAGAGAAAGAAGAAAAATAGTCAAAAAAAGACTATTTTTTCTTATATATATTTTATTAATTAATAAAATATAGTATAATTATTGATAGGTGATATCAGATGTACAAAGATCAAAAAGAATTGTTTAATATACTAAGTGGTGCTTTTAATGTAAAATTAAGATTAATAAATAAAGAATACAATTACATAAAAAAAATAGATATATGGAATTATTTAAAAATTAATAAATGGTGTAAAGATAAAAATTTATCTTTGTCAGAAATGGTTAATGATATAATTAAAGTAGATATTACTAAAGTAGATATATTTTTAAAACAGCATCTAAAAGATGGAAAAAGAACTATAATGAGTTAGAGGTGTAAATATGAGTATTAAGACTATTAATATAACGATAGATGAATTAATTGATAAATTTAAAAAATATAATAATAACGAAAAAGATATAGAGCTTATAAGAAAAGCCTATTATTATGCTGAAAAAAAACATTTTGGACAAAAGAGAATATCTGGAGACGACTATATATTGCATCCACTAAATGTAGCTTTGATATTAACAGAAATCTCAGCGGATGCTCCATGTATGGCAGCAGCTCTTCTTCATGATACTATTGAAGATTCTGATGCTACTAAAGAAGAAATTGAAAGTTTATTTGGAAGTGAAGTAGCCCTTCTAGTGGACGGAGTTACAAAAATAAATAAAATAAACTTTTCATCTGATTCTGAAGCTTCAGCAGCATATCAAAGAAAAATATTAGTAGGTTTATCAGAAGATGTTAGAGTAATAATTATTAAATTAGCAGATAGACTTCATAATATGCGTACCCTAGATGTTATGTCAGAAGAAAAGCAAAAGAAAAAAGCAAAAGAAACACTTGAAATATTAACTCCTGTAGCTCATAGATTAGGTATTTATAAGATCAAGAGTGAACTTGAAGATTTATCATTAAGATATTTAAAACCAGATGCCTATTTTGATATCGTCGAAAAGTTAAATCAAAAAAAAGTAGAAAGAGATGCTGCTGTCAGTAAAATGATGGATGAAGTATCTAATCTTTTGAAAGAACATAATATTCCACATGAGATAAAAGGAAGAAGTAAAAGTATATATAGCATATATAATAAATTATCAAAAGGTAGACCATTTAGTGATATATATGATATTTTAGCCCTTAGAGTATTTGTAGATACTGAGCAGGAATGTTACATAGCATTAGGTCTAATTCATTCTAAATATAAGCCAGTACCAAAAAGATTTAAAGATTATATAGCTATGCCCAAAACTAATTTATATCAGTCACTACATACAACAGTATTTGGTATAGATGGTGAACTATTTGAAATTCAAATAAGAACTTATGAAATGGATAAAATAGCGGAATATGGTATTGCTTCACATTGGTCTTATAAAGAACATAAAAATGGTGCTGTTGCTTCTAAAGATGTTATGGAGCAAAAACTGCAAATTTTTAGAAATATTATCGAATTAAATGAAGATTCATCAACACCGGAAGAATTTGTTTCATCAGTAAAGAAAGATATTTTATCAAATGATGTTATCTATGTATATACTCCAAAAGGTGATGTTGTAGAATTACCTGATGGTAGTACCCCAGTAGATTTTGCTTACAAAGTTCATAGTGAAGTGGGAGACCGTATGATTGGGGCTATAGTTAATGATAATATAGTACCACTAGACTATAAATTAAATAATGGTGATATTATAAAAATTAACACTAATAAAGCAAGCACTCCTAGTAAAGATTGGTTATCATTTGTTGTAACAACAGGTGCCAAAAATAAAATAAGAGCATATTTCAGTAGGTTAGAAAAAGATGAAAATATTGAGAAGGGTAATGATATCTTAGAAAAAGAATTAAGAAAAAATAGCTTATCAATAAATGAATTTTTGACCAATAAAAATATTGATATAATTTTAGACGAATTAAAATTAAAAGATATAAATGACTTATATGTTAATATAGCACTAGGCAAATACACACCTAGTCAGATAATCAAAATAATTAATAAGCCCGAAGAAGAAAAAATTGATATTGCTACAAAGATTAATGAAACTAACTATAGTAATACAAATTTTTCTAATAATGATGTGCTAGTAGAGGGTATGAATGAAATCAAGGCAAGTTTAAGTGCCTGCTGTAAACCAATTCCGGGAGATAATATTATAGGTTATATCACTAGAGGATCTGGCATAACAGTTCACAGAAGTACCTGTAGAAATATTATAGATATTGATGAAAGACTTATTAATGTCAAGTGGAATAGTCAAATAACTAAGAAATATCCATCAGATATTTTAGTATATACCAATACCTTTGATAATTTATTGGATATTATTACTAAAGCTTCATCAAACAATATTATTATTGATAGCATATCAACAATAAATAAAAGTGATTACAAAGTATATAATATGACTGTTCTTGTAGAAAACAAAGAAAAACTAGAAAAGTTTATTAACGATTTACTTAATTTAAGTTTTATTCAAAAGGTAGAAAGAAGTGTTAATTAGTGAAAGTATTAGTTCAAAGAGTTTTATCTTCAAATGTTAAAGTAGACAATAAAGTGGTTGGAAGTATTAATAATGGTTTATTATTATTTGTAGGTTTTACATTAAATGATACTTCAAAAGAAATAGATTACATGGTAGATAAAGTTATTAATCTTCGTATATTTGATGATGAAAAGGGTATTATGAACAAGAGTCTTCTTGAAGTTAATGGAAACGTCTTATCAATTAGTCAGTTTACATTATATGCTGATAGTACAAAAGGAAGAAGACCATCATATATAAATGCCTTAAATGGCGACAAAGCTATAGTTTTATATGATGAATTTAATAGAAAATTAAAAGATAAAAATATTAAAGTAGAGACAGGTATATTTGGAGCGGACATGCAGGTTGAATTAATAAATGATGGTCCTATTACCATAATGCTTGAAAAATAAAAATCGCACTCCCCTAGAATTAATTCGTAAGTTAGATTTTTCCTTTTTGGCTTCTAAAAACATTTACTTTTATGCTTACATATGGTATGCTTATTATGGTGATAATATGATTATTTCTAAAGGAAGAGGATATGTATATGGTATAGAATATCATATAGTGTTTTGTACTAAATATCGTAAAAAAATATTAACTGATAGTGTAAAAGATTCACTTTTTCAGATAATTATATTACTATCTCAAGAAATGGATTTTAAAATAATAGAAATTAATACAGATTTAGAT
>CAKOQV010000018.1 GCA_934101345.1 uncultured Bacilli bacterium | reverse complement strand
GATGATAGTTATTTACAGGAAGGATTTACTGACTACATAATAAAATCATCAGATAAAGAAGAAATATTAAATAAAATGAATAAGTACTTGTCATAGTACTTTTTTCTTGCGTTTAATAGAAAAATCTGTTATTATATATGCCGAGGTGTTAATATTTATGAAATGCTGTGGAAACTGTGAATGGTGTATTACTGAAGAAGAAGAACTTGCTCAAATAAAAGAAAAAAATTATGATGAAGAGGATCTAAATAGACCTCTTACTGGAGACTGTTCTCTTGGAATTGATCCTGGTGAAGACTATTGTTGTAGTCAGCATAATTATATGGAAAAGCAAACCAATATTTATGTACTATATGATGAAAACTATTTTGGTCCAGGCTATTTTATAGTTACAGAATATAATAAAGAACCAGTTATACTTATAAAAATGTTTATCGCAGGTAGTAAAACTTTTCCTGAATTCAAATTATTTGCTTATGAAAAAGAAAGTAATAACTATTCTACTAAATTAAATAAAAGTATAAACTTATTAGTATTCAAAAAAAATAATGAAGATTTATATCAGATAGTTAAATTACTATCTTCATCACTACCTTATGATACAGTTCTATCAGCAGAATATAATAAAGAAAAAAGTAGCATACATATAAGTATTACCGAAGACTATGCTGACATAACTATATCAAAAGATATAGTTAGTGACAAAGACAATAAAGATTCCATAAACATAACACTAGGAGACCCATATACCTGCAAAAACTATATTCAGTTAAGTACCTTTTATAATAGATTAGCCAAGCTAAGTAAAGGTGTACTTAAAGAAGAAGGAATGAAAAAAATCCTGAAAATAAAATAAATATAACTAAAGGTAGATTTTTGTCTATCTTTAATTATTTACTAAAAAACTATTGTAATTTACTCTAGGTATTTGATATAATTAAATAGACAAAGAAAGGTGATTAAAATGGAAGAATACAAAATAATTACTCATGATGAAAATGAGACAATTGCAGTAGCACAAAATATCGAATCAGAAAAATTTCCTAATATGGTTATATGTTTAAATGGGGACCTTGGTAGTGGTAAGACACTATTTACTAAAGGCTTTGCTCAGGCTATGGGAATAGATGAGATAACTTCACCTACATTTACAATTATAAAAGAATATGTCGGTGAATTACCACTATATCATATGGATGTATATAGACTAGAGGGTTCAAAAGAAGATATAGGAATAGAAGAGTATTTTGATAAGGGAGGAGTAACCATTATCGAGTGGGCTGATATGATTAAAGATATCCTACCTCCAGAAAGATTAGATATAAAGATAAAAATAACAGGAGAAAATGCAAGAGTATTAATATTAACTCCACATGGAGAAAAATATACTAATATTTGTGAGGCTATAATATGATAAGCTTATTCATAGATACATCATTATCCGATGTATCTATTGCCTTAGTAAAAGAAGGAAAACTTTTATCTAATATCAAAAATACCAGTCCTAAAGAACATTCTATATATACTACAAAATTCATCGAAGATATTTTAAAAGAAAATAACTTAGAACCAAGTGATGTAAATGAAATAGTGGTTGTAAACGGCCCAGGATCATTTACAGGCATAAGAATAGGAGTAACAATAGCCAAGATGTATGCTTATCTCCTAAAAATAAGCATAAAAGAGATAACATCTTTAAAAATAAGAGTATTAGGCTTTACTGGAGATTACTTTCTATCTACCATAGATGCCAAACACGGTAACTATTACATAGGATTATACGATAAAGAGTATAATTCCATTACTGAAGAGTTTAACAATATAGATAGAATAGATGAATTAAAAGAAAAATATAATCCAGTCTTAGTAACCGAAGCAGATGATTATGATATTGAAGAGATAATTAAATATGCCAAGAATCTTCCTAGTATTAATCCACATGCAGTAAATCCAGTATATTTAAAATTACCCGAGGCTATGGAAAAAAATGATAAAAGAAGTAGTTAATAATGATAATCCCTTTTCTAAAGAAATTCAGTATATAGAAGATAATAATGTACTAGGAGAATTAAAATACTCTCTAATATATGAAAGAATGGAAGTAGACAATATTCTTGTAAAAGAAGAGTATCGCAGTAGAGGAATAGGAACCAAATTAATGAGTTACCTAGTATCCGAAGCCATTCATCATAAAGTAATAAATATAACTCTTGAAGTAAGAGTAAGTAATAGTAGAGCAATAAATCTTTATAAGAAGTTTGGCTTTCGTGAGGTAGCCTTAAGAAAATACTATTATGGAGATGAAGATGCAATACTTATGGAAAAACAGGTGATGTAAATGAAAGATGTATATATACTTGGAATAGAGTCGAGTTGTGATGAAACAAGTATGAGTATAGTAAAAAATGGCTCTGAAGAAATAGCCACTGTAGTACTAAGTCAAATAGATATTCATAAAAACTATGGTGGAGTAGTACCAGAAATAGCAAGTAGAAATCATATCGAAAATATAACAATAGTCCTTGAAGAATTATTAAGTAAGACTAATCTAACTATGAATGATATAACTGCCATAGCGGTGACATATGGCCCAGGACTAATAGGAAGTCTATTAATAGGAGTACAGGCCGCTAAAACAATGGCCCTAGTAACAGGAAAACCATTAGTACCAGTTCATCACATAGCGGGACATATCTATGCTAACAATTTAGAAGGAAGATTACAGTTTCCACTAATAGCCCTAGTAGTAAGTGGTGGCCATACCGAATTAGTTTATATGAAAGAAGACTATTCTTTTGAGCGAATAGGAGGTACTTTAGATGATGCTGTTGGTGAGTGCTATGATAAAGTAGCTAAAGTAATCGGATTAGAATATCCAGGTGGTCCAAAAGTAGACAAACTAGCCCATCAAGGTAAAGTAACCTATGACTTACCATTACCATTAAACGATAAAACATATAACTTTAGTTTCAGTGGTATTAAGTCAGCAGTTATTAATCTAGTACATAATGAAAATCAAAGAGGAAATACCATAAATAAAGAAGATTTATGTGCTACTTTCCAACATAATGTTACCGAGGTAATAGCTAAGAAGACTATGCATGCCTTAAAAGAATATCATGTAAATAATCTTATAGTAGCGGGAGGAGTATCCGCTAATGCAGGTCTAAGAGAAAGATTAGAAAAAGACTGCAAAGAAAACAATATTAACTTATCAATACCAAGAATACAATATTGTACAGATAATGCCACTATGATAGCAGCAGCAGCCTATTTTGCCTATAAGAAAAATATCTTCGCAGATCAGACTCTAAATGCTGTGGCTACAGATAGTTTATATAAATATTAAAGAAAGTTAAAGCTTTCTTTTTTCTTTTAGACTAACTTTATTATGCTAAAAAAATTCACCTCATATAATAAAGTGATTATGAATAGAGGTGAGATAAATGGAATTCATAACAGAAAATACAGAATTAATGGTAACATTATTAACAATGACCTTAACATGGATATTGGGATTTATATCAAAGAGATGTCCTTATATAAATAATAACCTAATAATAATACAAAATATCGTCATAGGATTATGCGTATCAATATTTTATTTCATAATAACCAAAGACTTTAATTTAGCAATAACATTAAGTGGTCTATTTGCCGAAACAGGATATAATCTTATTCATAATATAGAAAAACTGATAAAGGAGGGTAAAAATGGTTAATATTGTAAAAAAAATAGTACCAGAAAGTAGATATTATCTAAAATGTCCTTATGAGATGACCCCTACTAGAATAGTAGTACATAATACCGCTAATGATGCTACTGCAAGAAATGAAATAAGTTATATGACAAATAATGACTATGAAACATCGTTCCATTATGCTGTAGATGATAAAGAAATAGTACAGGGACTTCCTGAAAATAGAAATGGTTGGCATGCTAGTGATGGTAATGGTAAAGGAAATAGAGAAGGAATAGCTATAGAAATATGTTATTCTAAGTCAGGTGGAGATCGCTTTATTAAGGCTGAAGAGAATGCAGTAGACTTAATCGTAGATATATTAAATAGATATAATTGGGATATAGATAAAGTAACCAAACATCAGGATTATACAAATAAATATTGTCCACATAGAACATTAGATTTAGGTTGGGATAGATTTATTAATATGATTAAAGAAAAATTATCAGAAACAAGAGCAAGACCTTTTGTAGTAGGAGAAATATTATACAATAAAGAGGATTTATATTTACATGAGACTGCAGGTTATGGTGGCGGGCTAATGCTTTTAAAGAAAGATACAAAGTCAGTAGTTAAAAAATATCATTATAATAAAGGCTTATACATGGCACTAGGAGACACTAATTCTTATTATGATGCTGCTTGGACAGATGAATATAGTAAGTTTACTACTGAAGAACCTATAGTGCCGGATGAACCTTCAGTACCAGAAGAACCAAAAGAAGATAATAATGACGATATAAATAAAGATAACACTAAAGAAGAAGATAATACTAAAGATGATAACAAAGATAAAGATAATGAAATAGAATTACCAGTACAAGATAGAGAAAATCCCTTATTATGGTTATTAGATAAAATTATAAAATTCATAGTTAAATTATTCAAAGGAAGGAAAAAATAATTCCTTCTTTCTTTTTGTTCAGTCCGAGCCCAAGGTCTCGGTACTGCTATAGAAAGCCTTAATAAGTCTTTCTATAGAAAATCAGAGCCTATTAGTAGTCTCTGATTTTAAGTATATTATAGTTATTATAAAATTCACAAATAACCGAATTGTGATTAAAACATTATATTTTTGAAATAAATAGTATTAATCATCATCGATATCTAAGTTATCATATCTGGCTTATATATATAGGCTATAAATGACACACCATAGACCTAGGCTATAGTGTAAATAAAATAAAAAAATATTCCTATCTTTACTTCACTATATTATCAAAATATGATAAAATGAAGTAAAGAAAGATGAGGTAGACAAGATGAAAGTTTTAGAATTAAATAAGAATCAGCAAGAAGCTGTTAATCATATAAATGGACCAATGTTAGTACTTGCAGGAGCAGGTTCAGGAAAGACCAAAGTACTAACTAGTAGAATAGCAAATTTAATAGAAAATGGAATAAGTCCATATAACATATTAGCAATAACCTTTACTAATAAAGCTGCCAAAGAAATGAAAGATAGAGTAGTATCCCTAATAGGAAGTACTGCTAATAATATACAAATATCAACATTTCACTCTTTAGGGCTTAGAATACTAAAAGAAAACTATAGCCTATTAGGATATGAAAGAAACTTTACTATCATAGATAGTGATGATGTCTTAACTATTATTAAAAAAATAATGAAAGACCTAAATATGAGTAAAGAATACTATAATCCTAGAGAAATAAAGAATAAAATAAGTTCTGCTAAAAACGAAATGATGGATATAGAAAAATTCTCTAAAATAGAATTTGATCATAAAGTGGTAGAAGTATATAAAACATATCAAAAAAAATTAAAACAAGGAAACTCTGTAGACTTTGACGATTTACTAATATTACCAATAAAATTATTTAAAAACTATCCAAATGTCTTAAATGACTATCAAGAAAGATATAAATATATATTAATAGATGAATATCAGGATACAAATGAAGCCCAATATACCTTCAGTAGACTACTATCATCTAAATATCGTAATATCTTTGTAGTGGGAGATAATGACCAAGCCATATATGCTTTTCGTGGAGCCAATTATAAAAATATCTTAAACTTTGAAAAAGACTATCCTGAAGCAAAAACAATATTACTTGAAGAAAACTATCGTTCTACTAAGAACATCTTAAATGCCGCTAATAGCGTTATAAAAAATAATAGAGAAAGAAAAGATAAAAACTTATGGAGTAATAACGAAGAGGGAGATAAAATAAAATATAAAAAAGTATCAACAGAGAAAGAAGAAGCTTCCTTTGTCGTAGGAGAAATAAAAGATTTAATATCAAAAGGTGTTAAAGAAGAAGATATAGCGGTTCTATATCGTACCAATGCTCAGTCAAGAACTATCGAAGAGGAATTACTAAAAAAGAATATCAAATATCGAGTAGTAGGAAGTTTCTATTTCTATAATAGAAAAGAAATAAAAGACTTATTATGTTATCTAAGATTAATAAATAATCATAAAGATGATGTAAGCCTGCTTAGAATAATCAATACTCCAAAAAGAGGGATTGGTGAAAAAACAATTGATAACCTAACCTCATTAGCGGAAGATGCTGATATTTCTATCTATGAAGCCATTACTACAGGTAAAGAATTAACTTTTAAAGAACTAATCGAAGAACTAACCAAAGATAGTGAAAAAATGTCACTTACTGAATTAGTTGATGATATTCTAGATAAAAGTGGTATAAGAAAAGAATTAGAAAGTTCTAAATTACTCGAAGATGAAATAAGACTAGAAAACTTAAACGAGTTTAAAGGGGTAACCAAGAGTTATGAAGAAGAATCAGGTTCAGCAAGTCTAGAGGACTTTCTTGAAGAAATATCCCTAGTTAGTGATATAACCGAACACCAAGATAGTGATGGAAGAGTAAGTTTAATGACTGTCCACTCTGTAAAAGGACTAGAGTTTGATTATGTCTTTATCGTTGGTATGGAAGAAGGAATATTCCCACATTATAATGCTATCAATGACGGAAGCAATTCCGCTATTGAAGAAGAGCGTAGACTATGCTATGTAGCCATTACCAGAGCCAAGAAAAAACTTTATATAACATCTGCTGATACTCGTATGTTATTTGGAAATACCAGTAGAAATATGCCAAGTAGATTTATAAATGAAATAGATAAAGAATATATTGAAGTAGAAGGAATAAAACCACTTACTAAGATGGTATCAAATATCAAGAAAAAAATTGATAAAAATGCCGAATACACAGTAGGAGAACATATTGTTCATACTGAGTTTGGTGAAGGCGTTGTAATAGGAGTAGATAAATCAATCCTAACCGTAGCCTTTCCACATCCAACCGGTATAAGAAAACTAATGAAAGGTCATCCAAATATCAAGAAAGTATAAAAGGAGTTACTATGAAAAAAATATTACTTGCCTTATTTTCTGTTTTAATAATTTTTGAAATAATAATTTTGCATACAGATAATCAAAAAATAAAATTATCTAATATAAGAATGAAGGAAGAACTAAAACAAAATAATCTAATCGAAGATGGTAAAGTATCATTAAAATTAGTATATAAAGAAGAGAAAGAAGCAAAAGAAAAAGTCGAAGAACTATTTTCCGCTACTGCCTTCAAAGTCGAAGATATTGAACAGCTAATTACCCAAGAAGAAGATAAAAGTAAAGAACTGCAAGACAGCATATCTTCTCTTGAAGAACAGATTGTAGGTCTTGAAGGCAACATCACAACTCTTGAAGCAGAATATAATAGACTAGCCAAAGAGTATGAAGAAAAAAATTCTGCCTATATAACAGGAGTACCCACAATTAATCAGTATCCCGACTATCCAACAGGTTGCGAATCCGTTGCACTAACGATTCTATTAAAATATTATGGTGTATCAGTAACTCCTAATGATATTATAAATAAGTTAGAAAAAGGAAAAACACCATATACCAAGGATGACGTTACCTATGGAGGCAATCCTGAACTAGAGTTTATCGGAGACCCAAGAACCCAAAATTCCTATGGCGTCTATGAAAAACCTATTGCCAAAGTAGCGGGTACCTATAAACCAGGAATAATAAATGCCACCGGAACATCTTTTGATGAAATATTAAAAATAGTAAAATCAGGTAGACCAGTACTAGCTTGGACATCTATGGGATTATCCACACCACACATATCAACATCATGGATATATGAACCAACAGGAGAAACCATATATTGGAAATCGGGAGAGCATGCTGTAGTCATAATTGGCTATACTACTGATAAAATAATAATATCTGACCCAATCGGTGGAAAAATAAAATATCAGTCATTATCACTATTTAGAGAAAGATATAATTACTTTGGAAAGAAGGCCTTATACTACTAATGAAAAATAAAAATAAAATATTTAAAATAATAGGAACTATCTCTTTTATAGGAGTATTCACCATCCTAATAATTACTCTATATAATAACATAACTCTAAATAATAAAAATGAAGAGTTAGAAAAATATCTAACAGAATACAAAGAATTAAAAAAAGAAATAGATAACCTAAATAACTTAAAAAAAAGTTATGATATAGCCAAACTAAATAGCGAAAATCTAAATAGTCAAAAAGAAGAATTAGAGTCAGAAATAAAACAGTTAAATAATAAGATAAGTAATTTAAATAAGAAGATAGATAAACTAAAGTAGTCTCTCTTCTCTTTTTATAGCATATATTATATTGGAGGTACGTATGGATTATAATATTTTAGTAAATAAAGATAATCCCCTGCCAAGAGCACATATACCAAGTACTTTAGTAGAAGCTAGTAGTAGTTACAAAGATGGCATATTAATAGATAGAGAAACAAAGAATGCTTTTGATAGAATGAAACAAGATGCTTTAAGATATGGATATCACATAGATATAGAAAGTGGATATCGCGATTATGATTATCAAGAAAAAATATATAATAAATTACTTGAAGAAAAAGGATTTACTTATGCTATCACAAGAATAGCAGAACCAGGTAAATCAGAACATCAAACAGGATTAGCCATAGATTTTTGTATATATAAAGATGAAAAGTGTTACATAGAACATGAAATAGAAGAATTATTAGAAACTAAATGGGTTCATCAAAATTGTTATAGATATGGATTTATATTAAGATATCCAGAAGGAAAAGAAGATATAACCAAATATAGTTATGAACCATGGCATATAAGATATGTAGGAAATATAGCTAGTTATATTTATAATAATAATTTAACACTAGAGGAATATAAAGAAAGAGAGTCTAAAAAATAGATTCTCTTTCAGTTTCGTCTCACACTAAAGTAGTTCGCCGTTTTCTAATGCCTAAGGTCATTAGAAAATATTTTTGAGCCTATAACATAGTCTCAAAAATAATAATTCATAAAATGTTAAAATAAAAGTATATAATTACTGGCTTATATATAATAGATACGGCTGGTATATTGTTGTTAGACAATAGGCTAACAACAACACTTCAAGACCTAGACTTGAAGTGATAAAGAATAAAAATATATTGACATAATTATACTGACTGTGATATTATTTAAATGTATGAATATATATTCATGTATAAGGAGGAAATATGTTAGATACAAAAGAAATAAATAGCATAAAAAACAAATTACTTGAAGAAGATACTATTATAGATATAGCAGAACTATTCAAAGTATTTGCAGATTCAACTAGAGTAAAAATAATAAATGTTTTATTAGAAAACAAACTTTGTGTAGGAGATATAGCCGCCCTTGTCGGAGGTACTCAGTCAGCCATTTCTCACCAGCTTAGAATACTAAAGTCCGCTAAACTAGTAAAATATACCAAAATAGGTAAAACAGTATATTACGAATTAAGCGATGACCATGTAAAAAAACTATTTAGTGTAGGAAAGGAGCATATCAATGAAATATAAATATAATATCAAAAATCTAGATTGTGCCAACTGTGCAAAGAAAATAGAAGAAAAACTAAATAAAGACAAAAACATCAAAAATACTATAGTCAATTTTAGCACATCAACAGTATCTGTGGAAACAGACCTAGAAAAACCATTTGAATATGTTAAACAAATAGTTAGTGAAGTAGAACCAGATGCCATATTAAGTGAAGAAAAAGTAAAAGAAGATAACTATAAAATATTTTATCAAATCCTAATAGGAGGTATATTAGGATTAATAGGCTGTATAACAAAATTACCATATCATTTAAATCTAATTCTAATTATCATAAGTTATATAGTATTAGTATATAGTACCTTTATAACCGCTATTAAGCAGTTATCAAAAAAAATAATTAATGAAAATCTATTAATAGTAATATCAACAATAGGAGCCTTCGTATTAGGAGAACTACATGAAGGACTAATGGTAATATTCCTATATGAACTAGGAAAAGCATTAGAAAAATCAGCAGTTAATAGAAGTAGAAAATCAGTATCAGAACTTATGAATATAAAAGAAGAAAACTCTAATTTAAAAGAAGAAGATACTATAAAAGTAGTACCGACAGAAACCATAAAAGTAGGAGATATAATTGTCGTAAAAGAAGGCGAAAAAGTACCACTAGATGGAATAATAATAGAAGGAAATGCTATGCTAGATACTAGTGCCCTAACAGGAGAATCAGAATTATTAAATGCTACCATAGGTAGTGAAGTATTATCCGGAAGTATCAATAAGAGTGGTTTAATAGAAGTAAAAGTAACTTCCATATACAAAAACTCTACAGTAAGTAGAATATTATCGCTAGTAGAAACCGCTACTGAAAGAAAAACCAAAACCGAAACAGTAGTATCAAAGTATGCCCCAATATATACCCTAAGTGTATTAATCGTCGCCATTTTGGTAGGAGCCCTTTTACCACTAATAACAAACTTAACATATACCGAAAGTATTTATAAAGCCTTAACCATAATAGTGGTATCATGCCCTTGTGCTGTTGCTATATCCGTACCATTAGCATACTTTTCAGGAATAGGAGCTTCTTCCAAAGAAGGAATATTAATAAAAGGAAGTAATTACTTAGATAGTATAAAAAATATCCAAAAAGTAGTATTTGATAAAACAGGAACCATAACAACAGGACAGTTTTATGTATCAAAAATAAACATTTATGATAAAAAATATACCAAAGACAAAGTATTAGAATTATGTGCTAAAGGAGAAAGCCTATCTAATCATCCTATCGCCGCATCAATAATTAAAGAATATGGAAAAGAAGTATCAACTGAAGATATCAAAGAACATAGAGAATATCAAGGTAAAGGTATAACCTATAAATATAAAGATCAAAATATCAAAATAGGAAATTCCAAATTCTGTAATCAAAAAGAAACCAAAAATATCTATCTAATGATTAATGATAATTTAGTTGCCGAATTAGAAATAAAGGACGAAATAAAAGAAAGCGCTAAAGAAACAATCAAAGTACTTAAAGATATGAATATAGAAACCTATATGTTTACTGGTGATAACAAAGAAAAAGCCTTAGAAATAGCTAAAAAAGTAGGAATAAAAAATATCTTTTATGAAATGCTTCCAAATGAAAAATATCAAAAATTAGAAGAATTAATAAATACTAAAAAAGAAAAAGAACTAGTATCATTTGTAGGAGACGGCATAAACGATGCCCCAGTACTAGCCTTATCAGATATAGGTATATCAATGGGTAGCCTAGGTAGTGATTCCGCTATCGAAGCCTCAGATGTAGTAATAATGAACGATAACCTATCAAAAATAATAACCGCTATAAAAATATCCCAAAAAACAAATAAAATAATCAAAGAAAATCTAATATTTGCCATTACTATAAAACTATTAGTATTAATATTAACCATACTAGGATTATCCACTATGTGGGAAGCAGTATTCGCAGATGTTGGAGTAACAGTACTATGCATTCTAAATACGTTAAGACTATTAAAGAATAACCAGTTGTAATAAATAAAAAAATAATATATAATTATCTTATAAATAGGAGGAGTAAATGGATATAGTAATTGGAATAATATTTATATCAATAATTGGAACACTACTACATTTTATGTATGAATGGTCAGGACATAATAAAGTAGTATCCCTTTTTGCAGCAGTTAATGAAAGTACTTGGGAACATATTAAAATAGCCCTAACACCAACCTTTATATGGACACTATATGATGGAGCAGTATATGGATTAAATCAAAATTATTTCATAGCCAAAACAGCCAGTTTATTAGTAATAATATTATTAATACCACTATTATTTTATACATATCAAATATTTACTAAAAAATCAGTATTATGGATAGATATCATAATCTTTTATTTAGCCATCATATCTAGTTCATTAACATTTAAATACATAATAAATATAACATCACTACCATTTTATCTAACATATATATCAGTAATAGTATTATTCATAATATTTGGGTTTTACATGGTATTAACACTATTACCAATAAAAAATTTTCTATTCAAAGATCCAATAACCAATAAGTATGGTATAAAAGGACATTCCCATCATGAACATAAAGAAAAAAATAATAAAAATGTGTTTTAATAACATATTTTTTTTGCTATAATAATAATGGAAAGTTAGAAGTGAAAAAAATGAGAAATATATATGATGTAACATTAAAAGAATTAGAAGATTATTTTATAAGTATAAATGAAAAGCCCTTTAGAGCGGCCCAAGTATATGAAGGATTATATAAAAAAAGATATACTTCATTTGGTGAAATGACTAATATTAGTAAAGAGTTAAGAGAAAAACTAAAACAAGATTTCTCTTTCTACAAGATAAAACTATTAATAAAACAAGAAAGTAAAGAAGTAAAAAAATATTTATTTGAACTAGAAGATAAGAATAGAATAGAGTCAGTACTAATGTTTCATGACTATGGAATAAGTATTTGTGTATCATCACAAGTAGGCTGCAACATGTCATGCGCTTTTTGTGAAAGTGGCAGACTAAAGAAAGTAAGAAATTTACTAGCCTATGAAATAGTAGAGCAGATTCTCCTTATTGAAGAAGACATTAAGACTAGAATATCTCATGTAGTAGTTATGGGTATTGGTGAACCATTTGATAATTATGATAATGTTATGCGTTTTGTTAAAATAATTAACTGTGGTAAAGGAATAGATATTGGTTCAAGACATATAACTATATCTACATGTGGAGTAGTACCAGGAATCAAGAAATTTATGAAAGAAGAAGGCCAAGTAAATCTAGCCATAAGCTTGCATGCTCCAAATGATGAACTAAGAAATAAGATAATGAAAATAAACAAAGCCTATCCAATAAAAGAATTAATGGATACCATAAAAGAATATATAAAACTTACTAATAGAAGAGTAACTTTTGAATATATTATGTTAGAGGATATAAACGATAGTGAAAAAGAAGCAAAAGAATTAGTCTCACTTCTTAAAGGAATAAACTGCTACGTAAATTTAATACCATATAATGAAACAGAAAATATTGGCTTCAAAAGAACAAAAAAGTGGAAAATTTTACAGTTTTATGATATACTTAAATCAAATAATATAAATGTAACAATAAGAAAAGAATTTGGCGGAAATGTAGATGCTGCCTGTGGACAGCTAAGAGCCAAAGCAAAAGAGGAGTGAAGTTATGCAGACATTTTATATGACAGATGCAGGAAAAGTAAGAACACATAATGAAGATAATGTAATAATATTAAATAATAATAATAATGAATTCATTCTTGCCGTAGCGGACGGAATGGGTGGACATAAAGCAGGAGAAGTAGCCTCTAATATAGCAATAGAACATGTTAGAGATAGTTTTGAAGAACTAGAAACGCTCGGAAAAAAAGAAGATGCTATCGACTACTTAAGAAGAATAGTAAAAGAAATAAATGAAAAAATATTTTCTTATACAAAAAATCATCCCGAGAGCAAAGGCATGGGGACAACCCTAGTAATAGCTATCAAAACAAATGATTACATACTATATGGAAATATTGGTGATTCATCAGGATATGTAATGAAAAATGGATTATTACATAAAATAACAAAGGATCATACCCTGGTAAATTTACTTGTATCAACAGGAGAGTTAACTCCAGAACAAGCTAAATTTCATCCAAGAAAAAACCTATTAACTAGAGCCCTTGGAGCAAATGATCCAATCGAAATAGATATTTTTGATGTAGACACTAACGTATCAGGACTATTCCTATGTAGTGATGGCCTAACAAATATGGTTGCAGATGATCAAATAGAAAAAGTATTAAATAATAAAAGTTCAATAGAAGAACAAGTAGAAAAATTAATTAAAAAGAGTAATATGCGTGGTGGTACAGATAATATATCAATTGCTTATCTAAAAAAGGAAAGTGGTGATTTATAATGCTATCAAAAGGTCAAAAGATTAATGATAGATATGAAATTATTAAAACAATTGGCGAAGGTGGTATGGCTAATGTCTATTTAGCAAATGATACAATTCTAGATAGAAAAGTTGCAATAAAAGTATTACGTGGAGATCTTTCAAATGATGAAAAATTTATTCGTCGTTTCAAAAGAGAAGCTCTATCAGTATCAAATTTATCACATCCAAATATTGTTGAAGTATACGATGTCGGTGAAGAAGATGGAAATTATTACATCGTAATGGAATATATTGAAGGAAAAACATTAAAACAATTACTTCAAAAAAGAGGAGCACTTACTTTAAATGAAGTAATAGATATAATGACACAGTTAACAGATGGTTTAGCCCATGCTCATGAAGCCTACATAATTCATAGAGATATTAAACCACAAAATATAATGATTGAGGACAATGGACTAGTAAAAATAACTGACTTTGGTATAGCTATGGCTCTAAATTCAACTCAGTTAACCCAAACAAATTCAGTAATGGGCTCAGTTCATTATCTTCCCCCAGAGCAAGCTAATGGAAAAGGTTCTACAGTAAAAAGTGATATTTATTCTCTAGGAATATTAATGTACGAACTATTAACAGGTTCAGTACCATTCAAAGGAGATACTGCTGTTGAAATAGCCTTAAAACATATGAAAGAAAAAATACCAAGTATTAGAAAACAAAATCCAACAATACCACAATCTGTTGAAAATATCGTATTAAAAGCGACTGCTAAAAATCCAAAGAACAGATATGATAATGTTAGAGATATGTATAAAGACTTACAGACAGCTCTTCAAAGAGATAATGAAAAGAGATTAGTATATGAATATCCAGAAAACGATCTTGAAGAGACAAAGGTTATACCACAAGTTACAAAAGAAATAAAACAAGTGATAGATAAACCAACAGTTAAAGAAGAAGATGCTGATGACGATTCAGTATTAAAAGAAAAAAATGAAAAAAACAAATTACCAATCATTCTAGCAGTAGTTCTTTTAGGAACATTAATCGTACTCGCAGGTGTATACTTACTAATAACAAGTAAAGATGTAAAGGAAGTAAAAGTGCCAAATGTAGTAGGATTAACCACTGAAGAAGCTATCAAAAAAATAAAAGAAAAAGGATTAGAATATACAACAAAGAGTGAAGAAAGCACTACTGTTGAAGAAGGAAAAGTAATAAGAACAGAACCCAAAGCCGGTTCTACTAGAACAAAGAAGAGTACAATAACAATTGTTGAATCATCAGGTAAAGAATATGTAGTCCTTGAGGACTATACCGGTCAAAACTATTATGAAATAAAAGGTAAATTAGAGGCTAAAGGCATCAAAGTAGAAATGAAAACCAAATCAGTAGAAAACGCTTCAGAATATAAAGATAAGAAAGACAACATAATAAGTCAAGAACCAGCCTTCAATAAAGATGAAGAGACAAAATTATATGCTAATGATAGTGTCGTATTATATATACCAGAAGTAGATGTTTATCCAGATATGGTCGCAGAAAAATGGACACTATCACAAGTAGAAGACTTTGTTAAAGAATACAATCTAACACTAGATAAATCATACAAAGAAACAGACGAAGTAGAAGAAGACATTGTTTTATCACAAAATAGAGCAGTAGGAGATCCAATATACGAAGGATACACATTAAAAATAACACTATCAAAGAAACCAGAAAAAAAAGATGATAAAGACAAGGATAAAAATCCAACAGATCCACTACTACCAAGTGATGAAAAGACAAATTAATAAGGAGCATAAATGGAAGGAATAATAATTAAAAATCAAAGTAATGATTACACAGTAAGAACATCAAATGGAGTATATGTTTGTAAACCAAGAGGAAAGTTCAGAAATGATAAAATAACTCCTCTAGTAGGAGACTCAGTAATAATAGACGATATAAATAATTACCTACTAGAAATATTACCAAGAAAGAATTCTCTTATTAGACCTCCCATTGCCAATATAGATATCGCTTTAATTGCAGTATCAGTAAAAGAACCAAACTTTGATAGTAATTTATTAGATAAATTATTAACTATAATATCATTTAATAATATTGAACCAGTAATATGTCTAACCAAACTAGATTTATTAACCGAAGAAGAAAGAAATGAAATAGATAAAATAACCTCTTACTATCAAAGAATTGGTTATATAGTAACTGATAATAATAATATTAAAGAAATAAAAAAAATAATAAAAAATAAAAAAGTAGTACTCGCAGGACAGTCAGGTGCAGGAAAATCATCTCTTCTAAATAGATTAGATAAAAACTTATCACTCGAAACAAATGAAATATCAAAAGCCCTAGGAAGAGGAAAACATACTACAAGATGTGTAACATTATATGAAGTAGATGGTGCATTAATCGCCGATACTCCAGGTTTCTCTTCAGTAGACTTTAGAGGAATGACTAAGTTAGATATAAGAGATAATATGAAAGAAATGTTTGATGGCCTACACTATTGTAAATATAGAGATTGTATGCATATTAAAGAAGATGGTTGCTATATAAAGGAAACACTTGAAAAAGGTAATATACTTCCTTCAAGATATAATAACTATAAATCTTTCATCGGAGGAAAATAATATGAAAATATCAGTATCAATACTAAATTCGGAAGACAAAAAAGAAATGATAAAAACACTAAATAATACTAATATTTCATATATTCACATGGATGTAATGGATGGACAATTTGTCCCTCAAAGAACATTACCATATCCAGAATTACAAGAACTATCTGGTATATCAACAAAAAAATTAGATATTCATTTAATGATGGATAGCCCTGAAGAGTATATAGATAATATAAAATATTTAAATAATATTGAAAATATAACAATACATCTCGAAATAGACAAAGACATAAAAGAAATATTATCTAAAATAAAATCATTAGGATTCAAAAGAGGATTATCAATAAAGCCCAATACAGATATAAATAAATTAGTACCATATCTAGATGATATAGATTTAATTCTAGTAATGACTGTAGAACCAGGAATTGGAGGTCAACCATTCCTAGAGTCAAGTACCAAAAGATTAAAAGAAATAAAAGAACTAATAGGTACAAGAGATATCCTTCTTGAAGTAGATGGCGGCATCAATAACAATACCATAAATCTAGTTAAAGATGCCAATATCGCCGTAGTAGGATCTTACATAACCAAAAGTACTGATCCAGTATCTCAAATAAATAGTTTATTAGTATAAAAACAAACTCCATTCTTAATAATAATAAAGAAAGGAGTTTTTAATATGCCCGAAAATAAAAATATAAATCAGGAAATAATCGAAGAAGAATATATGCTAGGTAAGGAATATTATAGTAAAATATTAGAACTAGCTAAAAAAGAAAAAACAAACAAAAAAAGATAGAAGATTCTATCTTAATTATGCTAATTCATTATTCTTTTTCATAGTTCTAGCTTCTCTAACACTAGTCTTAACTTTACTACCATCTTTTAAAGTAACCTTAGTCATATTTACTCTCTGAACATCTTTAGTTCTTTTAAGACAGTTAGGTTTATTATTTACAGTTTTAGTCTTTTTAGTTGATATATTTTCCATAGAATTACCTCCTCATCAGTTCGTTATTAACTTTACCATAAAAATACCATTTAGTCAAGTAATTATTAAGAATTTTCTTTTGTACTATTATCATTTCTAATAAATTCTCTAAGTATTTTAGTAATAGCCCTTTTTTCTATCCTTGATACATAACTCCTAGAAATACCTAGTTCCTTAGCAATTTCTTTTTGAGTAATCTCATCAGTATTATCTAGTCCATACCTTTTAGTTAAAACTTCTCTTTCTCTTTTAGTTAAAACATTAAGATATTTTCTAAGTAATTTAATATTATCATTCTTATATATTTCTTCTGCATAGTCAGGATTTTCTGTTTTAAGTACATCTAAAATAGTAATCTCATTTCCTTCTTTATCATAACTTATTCCATCATAAATGCTAACATTCTTTGAATTCTTCTTATCAGATCTGAAATGCATAAGAATTTCATTTTCCGAACATTTTGCTATGTATGTAGCCAGTTTAATATTCTTATCTGGAGAGAAACTATCAATACCTTTAATCAAGCCAACAGTACCAATACCAATTAAGTCATCTACATCATTAGTACTAGATTCAAACTTCTTAACTATATGTGCTACTAGTCTAAGATTATGTTCTATTAATTTAGCTCTAGCCTCTTTATCACCTTTCATCATTTTTTCAATATACTTCTCTTCCTCTTCTTTTGATAAAGGATCAGGAAAGACATTATTAGAATATGCTCCAGTAAAAAAAGTAAGATTATTAACAATAAAATTAAATAAACTATAAAGCATAAAAACCTCCTAATAAAGTTTATGCTTTTTATTATATTATACCACTTTAGCCTAAGTACTAACGAGAATATCATCAATAATAATTTTTATTATTAAACATTTGTATTATAGCCAGAATTAGTATAATTACTTATAAATAAAGCCCTTATAAAGAAACTAAAAAAATTGTTGTATTATGGTTGACTATGGTACATAAATTAGTATATAATGTCTGCAGGTAATAACCTATAGGTGTTCTCTCCTTTTTTAACTAAAGTTATGG
>CAKOQV010000017.1 GCA_934101345.1 uncultured Bacilli bacterium | reverse complement strand
CAATTATTTTTTCTATTTCTTCTGCTTTTTTCTGAAATACATTGCCAGTTACTGGTATATTATTTTCTCTACATACAACAATTATTTTTTCTATCTCTTCTGATGTTCTTAAAAATATACTACCAGTTATTTGTATATTATTTTCTCTACATACAACAATTATTTTTTCTATCTCTTCGGATGTCTTTAAAAATACACTACCGGTGATTGATATATTATTTTTTTTGCATACATCAATTATTTTTTCTATCTCTTCTGATGTTTTTAAAAATACACTACCGGTGATTGATATATTATTTTTTTTGCATACATCAATTATTTTTTCTATTTCTTCTGCTTTTTTCTGAAATACATTGCCAGTTACTGGTATATTATTTTCTCTACATACATCAATTATTTTTTCTATTTCTTCGGATGCACTTAAAAATACACTACCGGTGATTGGTATATTATTTTCTCTACATACATCAATTATTTTTTCTATCTCTTCGGCAGTTTTATGAAATACACTACCGGCTATTTGTATATTATTTTTTTTACATACATCAATTATTTTTTCTATTTCTTCTGATGTTTTCTTAAATACATTGCCAGTTACTGGTATATTATTTTCTCTACATACATCAATTATTTTTTCTATTTCTTCTGATGTCTTTAAAAATACACTACCGGTGATTGGTATATTATTTTCTCTACATACATCAATTATTTTTTCTATTTCTTCTGCTCTTTTATGAAATACACTACCAGTGATTGATATATTATTTTTTTTACATACATCAATTATTTTTTCTATCTCTTCGGATGTTTTTAAAAATACACTACCGGTGATTGGTATATTATTTTCTCTACATACATCAATTATTTTTTCTATTTCTTCGGATGCACTTAAAAATACACTACCGGTGATTGGTATATTATTTTCTCTACATACATCAATTATTTTTTCTATCTCTTCGGCAGTTTTATGAAATACACTACCGGCTATTTGTATATTATTTTTTTTACATACATCAATTATTTTTTCTATTTCTTCTGATGTTTTCTTAAATACATTGCCAGTTACTGGTATATTATTTTCTCTACATACATCAATTATTTTTTCTATTTCTTCTGATGTCTTTAAAAATACACTACCGGTGATTGGTATATTATTTTCTCTACATACATCAATTATTTTTTCTATTTCTTCTGCTCTTTTATGAAATACACTACCAGTGATTGATATATTATTTTTTTTACATACATCAATTATTTTTTCTATCTCTTCGGATGTTTTTAAAAATACACTACCGGTGATTGGTATATTATTTTCTCTACATACATCAATTATTTTTTCTATTTCTTCTGATGTTTTTAAAAATATACTACCGGCTATTTGTATATTATTTTTTTTACATACATCAATTATTTTTTTTATCTCATCCATATTATTTCTTGATATAGCTGCTGATATTACTAATAACTTATCGTTAAGTAGTTCTTCTATTTGTTTTATCCTATCAATAGGAGCACGTAGTATTGAAGTGATTCTATTGATATATTCTATACCATAATTATTTAATACATGATTATATGTTTCTTTTAAATCTTTAGGATTAGTGCTTAATATATGTAATGTTGTTTCTATATTGCCTGTATTTATTTTTGTTGTTATTAAAAATTCATAGTTTTCTTTTATGTTATTAACGGCCTTATACATAACACTAGGACATTTTTCTATATTTCTAGCACTGATATGTAATTCTTTTACCAAATAATTTAGTGTTCTATCTATATCTTGGTATTCACCATATTCTAATATATTGTTATTTTTATTAATAACTTTTGTAGCATCTATTCCATACTTTTTTAGTAATGTATCTAATATATAAGCTTCAATCATAACTATCACCTCTATATAATTTTTGCTTTTTACAGCCATGTATTTTAGCATAAAAATATTTTAATGTCAAACATTAGTATTAGGAATTATAAATAAAAACATGTTAAGGCTAATATATAGCTTTAAACATGCTTATTATTATAAAAGTTCATCTAATAGTGAAATATCATTTTCTATTTCTTCTATATAGTTATTTCCTAATTTTTTTATTAAATTGTTTATTTTTACTCTAAATTCTTCTTTGGGACAAATAAATATTAGTACTTGTCTTTCAAAAATATCTTCAGTATCTTCAAAACCTAATGATATAAAATACTTAATATTATCTATCACATCATCTTTTAATAAGGCAATAGAATTAATTATACTACTACCATAAATTTTTTCTATTCTATCAAAATCTATATTCATATATATTACCTTCTTTACAATATAAATATTTTTTAATTTAGAGACTATACAATAGGCTCTAAATTACCATAAAAAGACCTTAGGCTTTTTATGTAAGTAAGAGACCTAGGCTCTTACTTATACTACTCTTTTAAACATCCTTTCTATTTCATAAGTAGTAAAATGTATTATAGTAGGTCTTCCATGAGGACAATTAAATGGATTATTACACCTTCTAAGTTTATTAATTATCTCTTCTTGGGCTTCTTTAGTTATTCTAGTATTAGCCTTAATACTCATTTTACAACTTACTAATTTAGCTAAATTATCATTAAACTTTGCCAAACTAAAATCTTTACCTTTATTTGTTATATCTTCAAATATTTTAGATATTATCTCTTTTTCTCTACCCTTAGTAAACCAAGTAGGATGTGATATAATACGATACGAATTACTACCAAACTCTTCTACTTTGATATTTAAACTATCTAAAATATCAATATTTTCTTTTACTTTTATAAATTCATTATTAGGTAGTTCAATTATGATAGGTATAAGAGGCGTTATGGTATTACCACTGGGATGGGCAAGTAAATAAGAATTTCTCTCATAATTAATTCTTTCTTCAGCAGCATGCTGATCTATTAGATAGATTCCTTTTTCATTTTCACATACTATATATGTACCTAAGGCTAGTCCAATAGGATATAATTCAGGAAGAGTATCTTTAGGTCTTTCTTCAATATATTCTTCTTCCTCTTCAGTATCATATTCATTATTTTGTTCATAGTTAAAGTTAATTAAATTAGTTAATCTTTCTTTATCAGGATTTACTTCACCTGGTTCATTTATGATATTTCGATCTAAATTTAATGCTAGATTTTCATACTTTAATTGTGGTTCTTCTTTTACTTCTATCTTTGGTATTAATAATTTTGTTTTTATTGTATCCACAATTAGGGTTGATATAAGTGTTTTTAAATCTTCAAAATTACTAAACTTGATATCTTGTTTAGAAGGGTGAATATTTACATCAATTAGTGATGGATCAGTATCTATTTTAATTACCACGATTGGATATCTAGTATCTTCTTTAAATGATGAATAAGAATCATTTATTACTTTATTTAGTACTTGATTTCTTATTACTCTTCCATTTACTAGGACAGTCATATGATTTCTTGAGGCTCTATTTACTTCAGGTAAGGAAATGTAACCTGATACATCGTAGTCGTCATTAGAACCATTTATCGCAAGCATCTTTTTAGTTATTTCTAAACCATATATTGATTTTATTACTTTAAGTAAATTACCAGACCCATCGGTATTTAATAGTTCTTTTTCGTCATTAGTTAATCTAAACTTAATACTTGGATATGATAGAGCCATTTTATTTACATATTCAGTAACTCCCGCTAGTTCAGCATATGGACTGGATAGATGTTTTAATCTAGCAGGGGTATTATAGAACATATTGGTAACTGTTATTTGTGTTCCTTTTCTGGCATCACCATTTTTATTTTCAAGTATTTTTCCACCTTTGATGTGGACAATTGTTCCTACTTCGCCTTGTGATGTCTTTAGTAGAACTTCGGATACTGCAGCAATTGATGGTAAGGCCTCACCACGGAAACCTAGAGAGTTTATGTTAAATAGATCATCATCAGTATATAGTTTACTAGTGGCATGTCTTTGAAAGGCTAAAACAGCATCAGCTTTATCCATACCTATACCATTATCAGTAACCACTATTTCTCTTAGACCGGCTTCTTTTAGGTCTATTTTTATTTCAGTACTTTTGGCATCAACAGAATTTTCCACTAGTTCTTTGACTATTGATACTACTTTTTCTACTACTTCTCCTGCCGCTATTTTATTGGATAGTAGTTCACTCATTACTTTTATTCTACTCATACTACACCTCAATCATTTTATATGGTTTTACTTTATTATCTCCACTAGCAATGTAGATAGCTATTTCTTTTCCTTCTTTATCTAGTAATAAGGACATATTCTCTTTAAAAAACTTATCTAGTACCATACCATTTTTTACTTTAGTAAGTAGTGGTTCCTCTATTACAGTAGTTTTTATATTGGGTAGACACTCTTTGATACTAAGTAATTTATAGTTATTCTTTTCAATATCTTTTAGAGTATAAGCATTCTCTAGAGTAAATATTCCCTGTCTTGTTCTTATGAGACTTTTCATGGTACCATAAGTATTTAAACTATAGGCTATATCTCTAATTAAACTTCTTATATATGTTCCTTTACTTACTTCACATCTAATAGTAAACTCTACTGCACCCTTTATATGTTTTAAGTCACTTATTAATTCTAGAGAGTATACTTCTACTTCTTTACTTGGAGGAATTACTGGAGTGCCACTGCGGGCATACTCATATAGTTTTTTTCCTCCTACTTTGACTGCTGAATAAAGAGGTACTTCTTGGTTATATTTACCTATGTAACTTTTTAGCACTTTTAGTAGTTCTTCTTTAGTTACATTAGGGATATTTCTTTTGATTTCTGTTCCAGTTATATCTAACATATCTGTTTCATAGCCTAGTATTACTTCTGCAATGTACTCTTTGGTATTACTAGTTAGAAGTTCAGATACTTTAAGAGCTCTACCTATGGGGAGTACTAGTACACCTGTTGCTAATGGGTCTAATGTTCCTGTATGACCAACTTTTTTGGTATTTAATTTTTTTGATACTATGTTTACTATATCTCTACTGGTATAGTCTTTAGGTTTATCTATAACAATTATTCCATTCATTTATACTCTTACCTACTTCTATTATTAACTTTTCTTTTAGTTCTTTATAAGGCATAGCGGTTGTTATACCAGCGGCATTTACGTGGCCTCCTCCTCCAAAGATAGAGGCTATCCTACTGACATCAATATGGCCGCTACGAAGAGATACTCTAGTTTGATTAGGGTATTTTCTTAAGAATATTGATACTTCAACGGTATCTATTTCAAGAGGAATACCTACGAGGATACCACATTCGTCTTCATCAACATTATACTTTTCCATATCTTCGGAAGTTATGAAAGAAACTGCTAGGGCATTATTATTATATAGTTCTAGATTATCTAGAGCTTTCTTCTTGATATTAAACTGGTTTATGGTAATAGTTCTTAGTACTTTCTTATATATGTCTGAAAGATCTACTAGTGAAGATAGTTCGGCGGCCATAGTAAAAGTACTAGGAAGAACATTCTGGTGAGCAAAGCCTCCGGTATCTGTTAGTAATCCCACTGCTAGAGGAAGAGCCAAATCTTCATCAATACTAACATTCATTTCTTTTATTAAATTATATACTATCTCGCAGCAAGCAGGATAGTTCTCTACTAGGTTTACATCTCCATACATAGTATTTGTCATATGGTGGTCAATTACTAGTTTCTTTGACACAGTATCAAGTAAATAGGCACTATTTACTCTGTCAATACTTCCAGTATCTAGTATAACTGCTGTATCATATTTCTTAGTACTTTCTTTCTTGATATCTTGATACTCTTTTAGAAAGTTAAATCTTTTAGGCAGAGTATCTAGGACGATATCTACTTCTTTACCTAATCTTTTTAATAGTATATACATGGCTATAGTACTACCTACAGCATCACCATCAGGATTATTATGGCAAAGTAAAACAATATTATTGCTTACTTTAATTTCGCTAATAATATTGTTCATTACTCACCATCCTCCTTTATTTCTTCAATTATCTTTTCAATTTTATTTCCATATTCAATTGACTCATCATATACGAATGTTAATTCTGGCATCTTTCTTATTTCTACTCTACCAAATAATTTACCACGAATAAAGGAACTAGCATTATTTAATGCTTTAGTTACTTTTTCTCTATCTTTATCTATTAAATTAGTAAAATATACTTTAGCATATGATAAATCACTAGAAATATCTACTGCTGTTATGGTAACAAATTGTACATCAGTATCTTTTACTTCTTCACTTATTACTTTAGATATTTCTTCTGTTAGAATATGATTTAATCTATCTAATTTTATACTCATAATATCATTCCTATCTGTGTTTATTACTATTATTTATATTTTGATATTCTTCTGGTACGTTTCCTACGCTTACAAGAAAGGCTCCTCTTTGATATCCTTCTTGGAAAGTTTGGGTTGCTTTTATATCTGAAATCCCCTCAATTTGAGGTAATTCTTGATCTTCTAATGGTATACCATAA
This sequence comes from uncultured Bacilli bacterium, assembly GCA_934101345.1. Taxonomy (GTDB): domain Bacteria; phylum Bacillota_I; class Bacilli_A; order RF39; family UBA660; genus CAG-302. The sequence continues at coordinate 12,521 of CAKOQV010000017.1, read as the reverse complement.
AAGTATTCATCAAAATAGGCTTTTCTTCCTGCAGTATTTATCATGGATGCAAAGGTCTTTTCAGGCCCTGATAGTCTACGTTTTGCCACACTTTCTAGTCTTTTTTTAAAGCATTTATCTTTAGTTATATAACCAACGTGTTTACTTATTTTTTCCATATTAATCTCCTATCTGTGTTTACTATCTTTATTTGTTAGCATAGCAGTCATATAACCAGCCATATAGTTGTTATTTGATTTTAATAGATTTAATTTATCTAGGGATATTCCTATCTGATATTCATACATTCCTAAGTCTTGGACTTCTTCAGGAGTTAAAGTGCCTAATTTAGCCATTATTCTTCTCTCTCCATTTATATAATATCCTGTTGCATATGATTTTTGTTCTGATTCAGTAGTACCTACATTATTATAATGATTACCATTGAATCTATCCTCAGATCCTAAATTTATATAATTTCCATTATTGCCATACTTTTCTATTCTTTCTTTTTCTTTTTTTTGAGCACGCTCTCTAAGTATATCATTGGCTGTAGCACGTGCTCTAAATTCTGCTGCTTGTTTTACCGTATATTTGCGTCCAGATTTTAATTTTTCACTTGCAGTTTGTTCGTAATCTCCCATTTTATCTCCCTTTACCTTTTAAATTTTTATTTTGACTTTCAATAGTTTCTCTAAAACTTTTTCCTAGTTCATAACCTTCTTTGTAATAAGTACAATTTTTTATTACTTCATTTAAATTATCAAATGTAATTTCTGAATTTTTACCATCAGTAAAACCTATTGCTCTTAAAGTTTCACTATATTTTGTTTTTTCATCTAAATCTTTATATGGAATTTCTTTCTGACTTAATCCAAATATTTCATTTATTTCTTGGTGCACTTTTTCTATATTATCACTAAGTATTGGTATATCAGTATTTCCTGTTTCAATTAATATTTTAATATTGGTATTGCCTCTATCATAATATCCATAGTGAAAACCTTGAGTGTCACCTTCACTTAAATTTTCTAAATTAGGATAAGGAACTCCTGATAGTCTTGCTATAGTGCCTTTGGGAATTAGTTTCCTTGTTCCATATTTAGCAAAGTTTGATTGTGCAATTTCTGCATGATGCTTATCCCACTCTGCTACTCCACTTTCAACTTCACTTATTCTTTTTCTTGTTGGAGTATTACATCTTGTTTGATTAAAGTTTTTTCTATAAAGTGTGTCGGGGTTTTCTTTCATCTTAAATTACCTACCTTTTTACTTCTACTAGTTCATATGCTTCAATTATATCTTTTTCTTTAATATCATTAAAGTTTTCAATAGTTATTCCACACTCTAGTCCTTGTTTTACTTCTTTTGCTTGGTCTTTTTCCCTTGCTAAGCTTCCTATAGTACTATCTATTACAACAACTCCATCTCTTATTACTCTGGCTTTGGCTCCTCTTCTTATTACTCCTGAAGTTACATAAGAACCGGCGATAGTACCAACTTTAGAGAATTTAAATAGTTTTCTAACTTCTGCTTCTCCTAGTACTTTTTCTTCATATTCTGGCTCTAGTTTTCCTTTAAGAGCAGCTTCCATTTCTTCAACTACTTTATAGATAATATCATATAGTCTAATATCAATTCCTTTATCTTTAGCTATTTCAGTTATCTTGTGATCTGGTCTAATATTAAAGCCTATGATGATAGCATTTGATGCTTCCGCTAATACGACATCGCTTTCTGATATGGCACCAATACCACTTCTGATAACATTTATCTTCATGCCTTCAACATCTAACTTTAATAGTGAATTTTTTACAGCTTCTTCGCTACCTTTAACATCAGCTTTTAAGATAATGTTGATTTCTTTTTCGCCAGCTTCTTTTCTGCTAAATAAATCGTTTAAAGATATTGCTCCTTTAGGTTTATTTCTTTTTTCTTTTTCGATTTCTTTTCTTTGCTCTGCAACTTTTTTAGCTTTCTTTTCACTTTCAAAAGCCATAAATTTATCTCCTGCTGATGGGCTTTCAGATAGACCAGTTATTGATACAGGCATTGATGGAAGAGCCTCTACTAGTGACTCGCCTCTATCATTAGTTAACGTTCTAACTTTACCAGCAGATGTTCCTATTACGATTGGATCTCCTAGTCTTAAGGTACCATTTTGAATTAATATATTTGTTATTACTCCAGAGTTTTTATCTATTTTTGATTCAATAACTGTTCCGATAGCATAACGATTTGGATTGGCTTTTAATTCAGCCATTTCACTAAGTAATAGTATTCTATCTAGTAAGTCATCTATTCCTTCGCCTGTTACTGCAGAGATATTTACAAACATAGTATCTCCACCCCAAGCTTCAGGCTGAATACCATTTGCAGACATTTCAGTTAATACTCTTTCCACATTAGCAGTTGGTTTATCTATTTTATTAACCGCTACTATAATTGGAACCCCTGCTGCTTTAGCATGGTCTATTGCTTCTTTTGTTTGAGGCATTACACCATCATCTGCTGCTACTATAATGATAACAATATCAGTAATAGATGCTCCTCTGGCACGCATTTCAGTAAAGGCTGCATGACCTGGAGTATCAATAAAGGTTATTTTTTTACCATTATATTCTATTTGATAAGCTCCTATAGCCTGCGTTATTCCACCAGCTTCTCCAGAAGCAACATTTGTCTTTCTAATAGTATCAAGTAGTGTAGTTTTACCGTGATCAACATGACCCATTATTGTTACTACTGGTGGTCTTTCTTGCAAGTCTTCTTCTTTATCTACTATTTCTAACTCTTCAAAATTTATCTCATCTCTAGTACTTTCTTTCTTTAGTACTTTGTTATAATCTCCTACTAGAATTTCGGCAGTATCAAAATCTAACGAAGCATTAATGTTCATCATCATACCTAATGACATTAATTTCTTTATTATTTCAGTAGCTGATACTCCCAGTGCTGAAGCTAGTTCTGATACAGTCATACCGTCTTTGTATAAAACAATATTTTCATCATCTTCAGTAACATTTGACTGAAGTTTTTCTTTATGTTTATACATTTCTTTTCTTTTTTCACGATAGTCATTCTTAGATGAAGTTTCTACTTTATTTTGTTTTTTCTTTTTACTAGCATTCTTTTCTTCAATTATATCATCTAGTTCTTCTTCATAATCTTCTTCAAGGTCTTCATCCTCTTCTGACTCTTCTGGTACTTCATCTTCAACTTCTTCGTTTTCAAGTGAAGCCAATTCATTATCTAACATAATGATATCATCATCAGATAACATATCGTCTTCATTACTTATAGATAACTCTAATTTTTTACATAGATTAAGTATTTCACTAACACTTTTATCTACATCTAATGCATATTCAGATACACTCATCATATGTATCACCTCCTAGTGATTTTTTATTATATTTTCTATTTCTTGATATACTTCTTCAGGAATATTTACTTCAAGGGCACGAGATAATATATTTTTGCTTTTAGCGGTATTTAATACTTCTATATCCTTTTTAATATATGCTCCTCTTCCACCTAATTTTCCTGTTTGATCTACGCTTACTTTTCCTTCTTTGTCTCTAACGATACGAAGTAATTCTTGCTTAGGTAACTGCTCTCTTGTTACTATACATCTTCTAAGGGGAATCTTCTTCATATAATCACCTTATTCTTCTACTGAAACCTCTTCAGTAGTTTCAGTATTTTCTTGTTCCTCTGGTTTAACTTCAATCTTATAATGAGTAAGACGAGAAGCTAATTTAACATTTTGTCCTTTTTTACCAATAGCTAATGATAAGTTTTTATCATTTACTAGGGCTAAGGCTTCTTTCTTAGTTTCATCTTTAATTGATACTTTAACATCTTTTGCAGGGCTTAAAGCATTTGCTATAAACTTAACAGGATCTTTATCATATAAGATTACATCTATTTTTTCACCACTAAGTTCTTTTAATACATTGACTATTCTTCTTCCTTTTTCACCAATTACCGCTCCTATTGGGTCAACATTTGTATATTCAGTATAAACTGCTATCTTGCTTCTACTTCCAGCATCTCTAGCTACTGAGTATAACATAATTGTACCATCAGATAATTCAGGTATTTCAATTTCTAATAATCTTTTAACAAAACCATAATGACTTCTTGATAACATTATAAATGGTCCTTTAGGTCCTATCTCTAGTTTAGATACATAAACCTTTACTGAAGAACCCATCTCTAATTTTTCACCTGGTATTATTTGATCTTTTGGTAAGATACCACTACATCTTCCTAAATCAACAAAGTAATTATTTTGATCTTCACGAGATAATGTTCCAACCATTAGTTCTCCCTCTTTATCTTGGAACTCTTCGGAAATGCTTTGTTTTTCTGCTTCTTTAATTCTTTGAACAATGATTTGTTTTGCTGTACCTGCGGCTACTCTACCAAAGTTTGTAGGTATTTGAAGTTCATTACCTATAATTACTTCGCCTAGTTCGATACCCTCTACTAATTTTTGAGCATCCTCTAATGATATTTCTGTTTCTTCATTAGTTACTTCTTCTACTACAGTTCTATTAGAATATAATCTAATATCTCCAGTTACTGGATCTACTTTGGCTGTTACGTTAGGCATACCTGTTTCTTTTTTATAAGCTGCTGCCATTGCTTGTTCCATAGATTCAATAACTATATTTTTGTCTACTTTCTTTTCTTCCACAATAGACTCTAGAGCTTTCATAAACTCTTTCATTTGCTTACTATTCATTTTTATCTTCCCTTCTCTTTAGTGGATACATCTAAAATGTATGACTCCTTAATTAAATCTTTTTCATCTAGTAATGGATTAATAATATTTGTTACTTCTACACATTTATCAACATCTATTATTTCATCACTGTCGATTACTATTCTTAAGAATAGATTATTATCTTCTTTCTCTAGTTTAATGCTATCTATTCTTACATCTTTTTTTTCTACTTCTTTTTCAAGTAGGTTTCTTATTTCATCTTCAATATGCATATTTCCTCCATCAAATATATATAAAAGAGTGGATTTTTATGCCACTCTTTCTCAAGACACCTATATTATAACATAGTTTTATAAGTAAATACAAGTGTTTTTTTATTATTTTGCTTCTATCTTCTTTTCAATTTAACTTTTCTTATCAAAAAATAGACTCCAAAAGTAATGCCAAGAACTACAACTGAAGATATTAAGGCTGTAATAATTATTGTTATAGTTTTATTTGCCTTTTGACTTTCCTTAACAATGTTTATATGGTATTGTTTTGTTTCTTCATTTTTATCTGTAACTTTTATAACTATTGTACTTCCATTTTTTAAGTTTCTATTATTTTCAATTACATATTTTGATTCTTTATCTTCTAGTTCTATACTTATATCAAGTGCTGTATCTTCATTGTTAATATTTAATGTGTAATTAGTGATTGTTTTGTCAAAATTAAGTTTATAATTTTTTATTTTAATATTTTTTATATAACAAGACTCTTTTTTGTCTTCTCTTAGAATATTTAATGTGTAAGTATTGATGTTTCCATTCTCCGCTTGTACTTTTATTAGAATTTTATTTTCTCCAACATTTAATTTTACTTTTCTGTCTCCATAGCCTTTTACATATGTTGATTTTGGATCAGTCAGTTCTGACTTTATTTCAATATTCTCTACTGTGTTATCTACAGTTAAAGTATATGAATTTATTGTTGGATAGAATTTAAAATTTTCATTTCCTAGTGATAAAACTTTTAATGTGTTAATTTTACTTCTTGAATCTATATAATTTATATTTAAAGTGTAGGTTTTTATATCACCGGTGTTGCTCGTAGCGCTTATTTTAAATACATTGTTTCCATAATTTAGACTTTTTTTGCCTATATCACCTGAAACTTTAACATCGTCTCCTAGTGCATTAATAGAAATATTTTTGTTTGTAGTATCTATATTATATGTATATGTTTCTGAATTAAAGTTTTGTAACTTTTTATTATCTATTTCAATAGCTGTTAAGCTTGCCTTCTTGTATAAATTTACATATGTATCAATTCCTTTGACGCACTGTTCTATTTCTTTTTCTGGAATATCATATTCATAATGCCCTAAATTATATATATATTTATAAGATGGTGGATTATACATATCCGCTTCTAGTTCTATTTTTGTACTACTTTTACTTGTTTCTAATACCTTAAATTTTATACTTCCTAACTTAACAACGTCATTAATCGCATTTACTCCTAAAGTGGATTCTGATACAAACCTATCTTTATAATCTGTTTTCATATCTATTATTAGTGTATTATATGTATAGATGGTATCTTTTTGAATAAAGTAATTCATGTTTTCCCAATTATAATCAGATACCAATCCGCCTTCATTTAATGGGACCGGTTCTAAAATTTCTGGATCATATGTAATTTGATAATGTAATCCATAAATAGCGGTGTCTCCAGTAAGTCCTTGTGATCCTAATAAATATGTAACAATATCTCCTGTAGAATAACTCTTATCACTTTCAAGTTTTGTATAACATTCTGCCCAATTTGCTTTTACTATGTTTGGAATTAGCAAAAGCATTATAACCAATAACCATATTTTCTTTTTCTTCACTTCTTTTCCAACTCCTATTCTAATTGAATTATATAATAATGATTTATTAATTGCAAGTTTTTTGAGATTTTTTATTCACAAATATTAAATATATATTACAATTGTCCTTTGGATTTATTTACATCTTATCTTCTTTTTTAGTTTATTTATTCTACTAAAAAGTAAAGTACATATTTTATTTATTCTTCTATCAGTCATTTTAGTAATATGTTGATATTTATGTAATAGTTCATCAAACTCTTCACATATTCCATCTAATTTATTTAAATCATATTTTTTTAAATCTTTAATATTATCAAGTATATTATCAAAATTACTAACATTATAAAAAAATCTTCCGTCACCATTTATTATTACTTCTTCATCACTATAATCTATTATATTTAAAGATTCACCTGTATCAAATATTGGTGCAGTGCCAATCCAATTTAGTGTTTGAACATCTCTAATAATACCGAAATTATTAAGATGTCTATCTTCATTTAGCATTATGTAATCTAATATAAACATATCTTCTAAAGAACTTCTGGCATCTTTTATTCCATGTTTTTCAAGTAAGTTAATATATGTTTCATATGCATTATCTTTATCACAATTATTATATAGTATTTGGTATGCTGATACTAGTTCAGTGTTCTCATTTATAAAGCATTCACATTTTGATACTACTTTATCTTTAATTACCTCTAGTATATAGGTAACATGGTTAAATCCTAAACGACTACTAATCATTGAGGCTAATGCTTCATTAAATGGTTGTAATACTTCATTTTTATAGCCACCCTTTAATAGATATCTTTTACCCTCTTCAATTATCCAGGTCTTTTTTAATCTACCATCTGTCGTATTATTTGGTGAAATTAAACTTATTTTAGTACTTGTCTCAGTGCTATTAGAAAAGGTAGCATCAGTAAATTCAGCATCATTAAAATCATGTTCAAAAAAATTAATATCTTTATATTCTATTTTTGAGTCATATGGTTTAATCCAATACTGATCAGATAATGATAAACCAAATGCTTTATCTAATAATTCTGTTGGCGCAGAGATATTTAGTTTAGATAGTAGCAGATCTAAATCATCTCTCCATAATGGAATACCTCTACCTTTAAACCAATTAGATAGTATTATTTTTAAGTCTTTTTCTTTATTGTAAACATTCTTTAATATTACTGGAGCAAAATCTATATTATAGATATCATAGATATCAGTAAAAACTCCTAGTGAAGGCTGATAATCCGCTGATAAGACTTTAGTATTTTTATTCATAAGTATACATTTCATACTATCTTCACCTCTTGATATTATTCTATCATACTATTTAATTTTTATCTATTACTTTTTCTAGGAATATTTTATCTTTAAATGCTCCTCTTTTAATGTTTTTAGTATTGGCTATATTTATTATTTCTTCTAGAGTGGTATGTTCTAATTCTCCTAGTGTTTTTATTACTTCAAGCATATCCGCCAGTTCTTCTACTCTTTCACTACCATTTGCCCCTAGTACTTCTTGATATTCTTCATTTAATTTCTTTTCTAATTCTTTCTTATACTCTTCATCTGATAATATTCTAGTAATAGGTTCTTCACCTTTTTCCTTTATTATATTAGGAATATTATCTCTAACTAGCTTATTATATATTCTTTCCATATTTTTCCTCCTTATATTTTTTCTTCCATACAATTTCTTAATAAAATTAGTAGCTTATTTTTATAATCTTCATTATTCTCATTAATCAAATAAAAATGACAATAACTATTAATTAAGCACCACCTTAATTTTTCTATATCAAACTTTTCTTTTTCAGAATAACCCTTTAGAAATGTTTGGATATCCTCCATGGTATCCATAAACTTTTGTCCTGGTCTTAGAGTGCAAGCCCATGCTATATCTTGCTCTCGTAGTCCTATGCCACTATATTCCCAATCTATTACACCATTAATATCATTATTTAACCATAAAACATTTGCGTAGTGAAAATCCCCATGAATAAATGTCGTTAATTCTTTTTTAAAGTCATTATCTTCAAGAAACTTTATATATTCTTTTATATTGTTTTCTTTTGATAATGTTGTATACATTGTTTTATTCGGGTAACTATTTATTGTTCTCTGTTTAGCTATCTTCTGATTACTAATTGGAATTCTATGAATTGTTGCTAATTCTTGACCATATTTATATAATAATTCCTTTCTTAAATTATCATTCTTGATTAGTATATCTGATAGTCTTTCTCCTTCTATCTTTGATAATACTATATATTGTTTATTATTATAAATGCCACTTTCATATATGTTTGGTATTTTTGAATAATAACTATTATTTTTTAGATAATTTAAGTTTTTTATTTCAGTAGCAAAATCGCACACTTTGCTTCTTTCGATTTTTATAAAAACATTTCTTGAATCTTTGCCAATTTTGCATAAGCATTCAACCACATCATTTCCTGCCGGTGGATAACTTATAATTTCTTTAATTTCTATGTTTTTATATTTTATATCAAATGGATTTGTAATTAAATCACGATATTTTTCATAAATTTTACTCATATTTTTCTTTTTACCTCTTAATATTTTACATTATTCATAGTTACCCGTTTTTCTAAATCGTTGTATGATATTTTATAGATCTTTCCTTCAGTATTATAAAAACCAATGTGTGTAAATTTTTTTTTGATTTTTCATTTCTTGGTTTTATTGTTAAATAGACATTTTTGCTTTTTTCCTTATTGCAATTATCTAACACTACTTTTATCATGTTCTTAAGGTTGTTGTTTGCTGATTGATATTCTTTTTTTATTTGAACTTCTGATAAACATAACCCTCTTTTATCATACATAAATGATATAAATCTAATAATTTTTTTTATTCTCATAAAATACTGCTATAAAGTAATCTTTTGTAGTAAAAATCATATTAGTCCAATTATTATATGCAGTTATTGTATTAACTTTTTAAGTTCATCTTTACTAAGTTTTTCTCTAATAGCATAATTTTCAATAATAATTTTATAAATTTTTTTATATGTTTCAGGTGGTATTTTGTTTTCTTCTATACTATTACTAAATATTTTATAATGCATTATTAAACTCCTAAGTTAATATATTTACACTTGCCTACATTCAAATATTTCACTTTCATTTTAATTATATTTTTATTTTATTACATTGTCAATGATTTATATATATAAATTATTAAATTAATAGACCTTAGGCTATTAATTTCTTTTTGAAGACTACAGGCTTCAAAAATAGTGAGAGACTACAGGCTCGAACTAACATAAAATTACCATTTGCATTTTTTATAATTATGTAGTATAATTTTAAGCAGTGGTTATTCTTTAAAATTTTTTATTTTATTTAGTTTTATTTTATTTAACGAAGAAAAAATTATGAAAGGAGAATTTAATGAATACAAAAATTATTCCTCTTGGAGGACTTGGAGAAGTTGGTAAGAATATGTATGTAGTTATGCATAATTCTGAGATTATTATCGTAGATTCTGGTGTAATGTTTCCCGATGATGAACTTCTTGGAATTGACTACGTTATTCCCGACTATACCTTTTTAAAAGAAAATGAAAATAAAATTAAAGCTTTAGTTATTACTCATGGACATGAAGATCATATTGGTAGTATTCCATTTCTTTTACAGACTGTGGATATTCCTAAAATATATGCCCCTAGTAACGCTAAAGAACTTATTGATAAAAAATTAGAAGAAAGAAATATTATATATAAAAATTTATTTGTTTATGATGAAAATACTGTTATTAAAACTAAATATTTTAATATTGAATTTTTTAGAACAACACACTCGATACCAGACTCTCATGGAGTAGTTATTCATACTCCTGATGGTACTATTGTTATGACGGGAGACTTTAAATTTGATATGACTCCGATTGGTCCTATGTCTAATTTACATAAGATGGCTAAGATTGGTGAAAAAGGGGTTAGTGTACTTATGAGTGATTCTACTAATGCACTAGTACCTGGAGTATCACTTAGTGAATCGGTAGTTGATGAGAATTTAGGTGAAATATTCTCTTCTTGTAAAGATAGTAGAATTATTTTAGCTACTTTTGCCTCAAATGTTTATAGAATTAAGCATATTATGGAAACTTGTAAAAAGAATAAAAGAAAAGTTGCTCTATTTGGTAGAAGTATGGAAAATATGGTTGATGTAGCTTTGAAATGTGGTTACTTTAAGGATAAGGATATTGTTATTACTGCTGAAGAGGCTAATCATATGAAGCCTAATGAAGTGTGTCTATTATGTACTGGTAGCCAGGGTGAGCCACTAGCGGCTTTATCAAGAATTGCTTCAGGAACACATAGACAAATTACTCTTATGCCTGATGATGTAGTTATATTTTCTTCATCTCCTATTCCAGGTAATGGAGCATCTGTATCTAAAACGATTAACAAACTTTATAAAAAAGGAGTTAAGGTATTTACTAATGCTATGAGTGAGATTCACTCTTCAGGGCATGCTAATCAAGACGAACTTAAACTTATGATTAGATTATTTAAACCTAGATATTTCGTTCCTTATCACGGTGAATTTAGAATGCTTAAGACACATGCTGACTTAGGTGTTATGTGCGGAGTTAATAAAAATAATACTTTCGTACTAGAAAATGGTGATGTACTTAATCTTCGTAAGGGTGTTGTAACTCCTGGAGGTAAGGTACAAGCTGGTGAAGTATATGTAGATGGCTCTAGAATTGGTGAAGTTGGTAGCGCTGTTATTAAAGATAGAATTCTTATGAGTAATAATGGTATCTTAGTTATTATTGCTAATATTGATACTGAGAATAAGGTTCTACTAGGAACTCCTGCAGTTACCACTAGAGGGTATATTCTTGTTAATGAAAATGAAGATTTAATTAGAGATATTCAGTCTATATCACAAGGTATTATTAATAAGTGTTTAAAGAGTAAGTACTTTAATTATAATGATATGAAGAGTGAAATAATTAATGGTTTAATCCCATTTCTTTCTGATAAGACTGGTAGAGTACCTATTATTCTTCCTATTGTTATGGATGTTAAGACTAAAAAAGAGAATTAATAAAAAAATAACTATTATTAAACTTAAGCCCAATAGCTAGTTAGTTTATAAATAGTTATTTTTATTTTATCTAATACTGAAACTATTATTTATAGTTAAAATACTATACATAAAGAGAACATCTTGATCATTAAAGTCTATATACTTATTTAATATTTTTGAAGAAATATATCTAATATCAATAACAGTTATCTTCTTATAACCCTCTATTAATAAAGGAATTAAACTACTACCGTAAGAATCACGAAAGACTATTAATTCTTTATCACTGCTGGTATTATTATTAATTATATCTATTATAGGTACTGCTCCTGATAGATAGATGTCATACTTATCTAGAGAATTTATTTTAGTATAGTCATAAATATCTGTATATTTTTTAGTTTCATAATTATACACACTACTATTAAGAGTAGATGGATTAGATATAGTTTTTATAGTATCAATATCTTTAGTTACTGATAATCTACCAGCATAACTACCCTTAAAAGTAGTAATAGTATTTACAACATTATTATTAGTTATATCAAAATTCATTTGATTAGCAATAGTATTTGCAACATTAGATAAATCTTCCTCTTTCCAATGAGTATCAGTCTTATAATAATTATCAAGAGTTAATTTATCAAATATATTTATATAATTAATATTTGATAAATTATTTTTCATCATATCTTGTAATTTATTATAATCAAGTTTTAAATTACCATTATTAACAAAATAATTTTTATCAGGTATAATAGTATAATAAATATTACTATTATCATTCAAATATGTATCTTTTATATAATTAATCTTATTAGTTAAATTATTAATAGAATTACTATTTAAAGGAAATATTTCTTCAATAATATAA
>CAKOQV010000016.1 GCA_934101345.1 uncultured Bacilli bacterium | reverse complement strand
CTATAACTAATTCCATTTACTAATAACCTCCTCCCCCTAAGGTTAAGAAATTACTTTCTATCATAAAATCACCTCTCATTCCAAAGTAAATATACCCTAGAAAAAGAAGAGAACACCATAAGTATTAACCACGCCAACATTATATACTAGTTTAAATATTATAGTCAAGGAAAATATAACTATTTTTTTAATATCTTTGTAAAGTCTTTATTTATAAGTGTTTATAAGATTTTTATATACAATACAATTGTATGTAAAAAGCAAGAATCGTTCTTGCTTTTTAATTATTATATTTTAATCATCTATTATAACATTTTTATTATATCTAACTTTCTTTAATGCTTTTTTTAAATTATTTATAACATGACACTCTCTTCCTATCATAGATTCATTAGTTATCATAACATCTTTGTCAAAATCTAATTCATTAATAAAATTCTTATACAGTTCATTTAATAATCCCATATTTTGATAAAAGTAAGTAATTTCTATAGTACTAATATAATTTACATTACCATATATTTTATGATAATTAAAATAGCTAATACATCCAACAATCGTTTCCTTATCAATATTATTTTTTATTGTACCTATAAAATACTTATCGGTATATAAATGCCACTGAAGATAATGCATACCAAAAATAGTATCATTATCATTCCAAGTAATAAAATTATCATTGATATAATAATTATCAAAAAGAAATTTTCTCATTTTTTCTTTAGTTAAAGATTTCCATGTAATATCCTCTAGTTTAAATTCTTTTATATAATCAAGTACAATTTTCTTTAAATTAAGTAATTTCTTTTCATTACAATTTCTAATTACATTATTTGGTAATTCTTTCATAAACTGCCTACTTTCGTATGAGTATTATACTATCATAAAACATATATTATTTCAAGGAAAAAATAACAAAATAGTTTTAAATAAAGACCTTAGGCTTTGTTTAACAGTGAGAGACTACAGGCTCGAACTGAGAATAAAAAGAAAAAGAAGATTACTCTTCTTAACCCATAATTAACTTACCAAGATATACTCCTAGTATAATGCATATAATTATTATTAGTATTGTATATAAAATTTTAGATATTTCATTTGTTTCTTCATCCATATAATTACCTCTATTCTATGTATTTATTCTTTAGTTTAATAGTAACTGTATCAGTAATAGTCTCACCTTCAGGTATACTTTGTTCATACACATAACCATTACCTTCAAGTATATAACTAACTCCCATTAATCTAAGGATGTTATCGGCTTCTTTATAAGAATAACCATTTAAATTAATCATTTTATTATCATAGTTATTAGTCTTTAGTACTACTAAATCATCTTCATATATAATATTATTAGTACTAGGATATTGATTAACAATCTTAGTACCATCTCCAATTACAAGTACTTTAATATTTTTATTCTCTAGATAAGTCTTAATATCTGAAACGTTCTTGTTATAAAAGGATTCTACTGTGTATGATTTCTTTTCGCTATCTTTCTCTTCAATATTTAAATATTTGGTAATATTTTGTTCTACTTCTTTTACCATTGGAGCTAGATAGTTGGTACCATCTTTTGGTCTTTTAATCGCAGTATATAGTATTATTTCGGGGTCGTTTTCTGGGAACATACCGGAAAATGAATATATGTAATCTGATGAACCACTCATATATTTGCCTTTGGTATAATCAAATATTTGGGCAGTACCAGTCTTTCCTATTAGGCTATAGCCATCCATATGGTAAGCATAACCAGTTGAATTAGTATTATCGCCATTTATAACACTAGCCATTAATTGTTTCATTTTTTCAATAGTAGCAGAGTTTGCTATATTTTTAACTTCTGTTTTTGAGTTTTGTTCAAGTACTTTACCGGTAGCAGAGTCTTTTATTTTGTCTACTACAAAGGGTTTTAACATAGTACCATTATTAGCAATAGATGTTAGAGCTTCAAGATGCTGAATTGGTGTCGTTGTTATACCTTGGCCATAACCAGCAGTAGCAGCCTCTATTTGATATTTATAATTTATGTTACCTGGTTCCTCTCTTTTTAAAGTAAAACCTGTCTTAATACCAAAGCCATATTTCTCGTAGCAAGCTTTTAAATCTTCTTTAGTTATTACTGATTCTACTATGTTGGCGACCGCTATGTTAGAGGAAAGAGCAAAGCCTTGATCGTAAGTAATATTACCCCATCCTTCTTTTCTCCAGTCGGATATTGTTACATCTTTACCGCCATTTTCTGAGGTGTAAGTTTTACTACCTGAAGTATATATAGTGTTTCCATCATAGTTACCAGAGTCAATAGCACACATATAACTAAATATCTTCATTGTTGAACCTGGCTCGTAAGTAAGGGTTACAAGGGGATCAATGTATGAGGTCATATTTCTTAAGTTAGGATCGAAACTTGGTGTACTAGAATAGCCTAGAATCTTGCCAGTCTTTGCATCCATTGCGGCCATTAGGACCCATTCGGCCTCAGAAGAGTCCTGAGCCTCTCTTACAGCATTATGTAAAAATAGCTGAATATTACTATCGATAGTTAGATAGATATCATTACCATCTTCAGCAGGTTCTACATATTCACGACCATTGGCAATCTTGTAGCCGTATTTATCTTTTTCATAAGTAACAAAACCTGTATTACCTTTTAAAGTATCGTTATAGTATTCTTCAATACCCATTTCACCAGTAATCCAGTTGTTACCATCCTTATCAGTTTTATTAACCGTGTAGCCAATTAAATATGAAGCAAAATCTCCATTAGGATAGTATCTTTTGATATCTTTAGTAAAGTCTATGCCTTGAAGTTCTAATTTATCTATTTCTTCCTTAGCAAGTTCAGAAAGACCTTTACCCATAGTTCCAAATTCAACTTGATATTTCTTATTTTGAATACCATTTACCAATATTGTTTTTATTTCATCTGATGTTACCCCAAGAACTGTGGCAAGTTTGGTACTAGTATCATCGACATCTTCAACATAATCCTTATTACCATCAGAATCCACTCTGGTATCAGATAAATAGGCAACAAGAGTATAACTGATGACATCATTAGCTAGGATATTGCCATTTGTATCATATATTGTACCACGCTTAGGCATTATTACCTCTTCGGTAGTATTTCTACTTTTAATAAAAGCTGTAATTGTAGAACTACCTACTTTGTAGTCAACAATACATAGGTAACATAATCTGACAATTAATACCAAAAATAAAAAAAAGGTAACAATAATAACAGGTTTACTTACTTTAAACTTACTACTATTAATTTCCTTTTTCATACTAATCACCTTACTCTATTGTTTTAATATTTTCATTATTATAAGATAGACCTAAGTTTTTACTGATTGTTTGAATATTTTCAAGTGATGCCATCTCATTGATTTTCATAGCAAGACTTTGATTGGTATCTTCTTGTTTTTCTACTTCACTATTCATTTTTTGAAGTTCTATATTCATCTTAGATACTGTTGCACTAGTAAAAACAATTCCTGAAATCAAAAGTGCAATAATAACTAAACAACTTTTATATAAAAACTTTTCTATCTTAGTTAGCCCTTTCTTTTTCTTTTTTTTCATATTATCAGTCCTTTATTTTTTCTATTACTCTAAGTCTTGATGATCTAGCACGAGGGTTTTCTTCTAGTTCCTCAGTACTAGGAGTGATACTCGCTACCACTTTATACTTAGGCATATACTCTTCAGGAATGAATGGTAACTTTGATAAATTACTATCAACCTTAGAGTATTCATTAAATATTTCCTTTACAATTCTATCTTCTAATGAATGGAAAGTAATAACTGACACTCTACCTCCAACTTTTAGGAGCTCAATACTTGATTTAAGTGCTATTTTTAATACTTCCAATTCATTATTTACTTCAATTCTAATAGCTTGAAATGTTCTTCTGGCAGGATGACTATCTTTCATTGCCTTATATGGCATACTCTTTTTTATAATATCCACTAGTTCAAATGTTGTTTCAATAGGTTTAGATTCTCTATCTTTAACTATGTTTTTGGCTATACTAGTAGCATATTTTTCTTCACCATAGTTTCTTATTACTCTAACTAGTTCTTCATAAGAGTATTCGTTTACAACATTATAAGCAGAAAATTCTTTAGTAGTATCCATTCGCATATCAAGTTTAGCATCTTTATGAAAACTAAAACCACGATCAGCAATGTCTAGTTGTGGAGAAGATACCCCTAAGTCAAAAACTATTCCATCTACTTCTGTAATATTTCTTTTATTTAATTCTTCTTTAATATAGGCAAAATTTGATTTTATAAGTTCAAAATTACTACCTATTTCTTTTAGCTTCTTTTCGCTATATTCTAAAGCCATATCATCTTGATCAAAGGCGAAAAGAAAGCCCCTTTTTATTCTTTCTAATATTAAACCACTATGTCCCCCAAATCCTAATGTACAGTCAACATATATGCCATCTTCTTTTATATTTAGATTATCTATTGCCTCATTTAGTAATACTGTTTTATGCATCAATATCTAACCCTTCAAATAGATTTTCCGCTACATCACTAATAGCAGATAAGTTATCTTCGATAAGACTATTAAATTTATCAGTAGCCCATATTTCTAGGCGATCATTAACCCCAATAATCGTACATTCTTTCTGTAATCCGGCATAATTAATTAAAGATGATGGTATGTTGATTCTACCCTGTTTGTCAAATTCGAGTGCACTAGCAGAAGACATAAAAAACCTATTAAAAGTTCTAGCATCTTTCTTTGTAAATGGTAGTGTTCTAAGTTTAGACACGATGGCATTCCATTCTTTCATCGCATAGACGAATAGACAACCATCTAAGCCTCTAGTTACAATAAATTCATTACCGATGTCCTCTCTAAATTTAGAAGGTATAATTAATCTTCCTTTTTCATCAATGTTATGATGATATTCTCCAATCAACATGATATCCCCCACTTTCTCCCACTTCATGTCACTCTATGATTATATTCTACTATAAGAGTTATTGTTTGTAAATATATTTTTTATAATTTGACACTTTTTTCTGTAAAATATTTTATTTCTATCAAAGCCTTAGGTCTTTGATAGTCATTTATAGCCTTGCTGTCTATAAATGATGTACCAGTAGTACCTATTATATATAAGTAAAGAGATATAGACATAAATTAAACATAATAAAAGAAGAAGTTATTTTACCCTTCTTCTTGGACTATTTAATATATCATCAAAATATTTGGAACTAGTTTTATTAATGCTATATAATTTATTTTCTTTTATTTTGCTTATAATGTTGTTATCTTTAGTTAGTGAATAGTATGTTTTTATGAATACTTTCTTTATTATATTAAAATACTCTATGACATAACTATCTTTATATTCATACATTTTATCATCATAAGATAGTATTTCATCTATAAAGAAAAGTGCCTCTAATTCATTGAATTTGTATTTTCCTTCATAATCTTCTATATTGCTATTATCTACATTCATAAATAGCATATTATCAAACATACCATCAAGCATCATCATAAGTCTATATTGAGCCACTTCTAATTCACTCTTTAGTTTACATTCTGGAAGTGTTTCTGTTTCTTCGCAAAGCAGATAATAATATTTATGATAAAATTTATAATCATCCTTGTAGTAGTCTAAATTTGCATCAACAATTTTGCTTAAATTACATCCTAATTTATAGCTTGTTGCATAAATTAATGATGGACTATTAAAAAATAATGCTCTTTGAAATGGACTGCAGCAAATATTCCTTTCATCAAATATATCGTTTTGGGTATTAAATGGAATTCTTTCTAAAGGAACATTTTCTGCAATGCTATCACTATATAACGATAAATCGTATGAACTTTCAGTTTCTAAGTTTTCTAAATTAATAAGAAATATTCTTCTGACGAAGACATGTTTCTTAATTTGTTTTGTTATTTGTTTCTCCAGTAAACTATTTTTTCTCGTTCTAGCAAGTAATAATTCTCTATATAGTTTATCATCTTCTTTTAATGATAAATATAACCATTTATAAAGATCTTTTCTAATTTTAATACCCATAAGTTCAATAATAGAAATATCTGTTTCTATTAAAGAATCTATTTCATTTAATATTAATTCATCAGTGTCATTACTCTCTAAAATATCTTCCAAATCATCTATAGATACATTATCATCAAGAATAATACTATCTGGGGTTAATTCAAAATATTCTATATGGTTATTATAAAATGTGTCTAGTTCATACTCAAAATCAAAATTATTAATAGTTTCTAGTTTTTCTTTTTCGCTAATATCTATGTCATAAATAATTTTATCTATTATTTTTGCTAAGTTTTGTTTTAATATTTTTGTTTTGATTTTTCTATTTCTTAAATCAATCATTATATGTATTAAGATATAATCAAATGGTATTTCCATAAAACCTCCTGTGTTCTTATATATAATAGCATTATTTTTTTAATAAAACAAGATTATTTTGATGATTTTGTGGTATAATAGAGGCGAGATAGAAAAGAAGATATTTTTTAGTAGAAAGGAAGGATATGTTAAATAGTGATGATACTATCAAAGAAAGTATCAAAAAATTAAATATTGAATTTAATAGAATAAAAAGAATGGGATATGTTCCAGAGGTTCATAGTGGTTATGGTGGTATTGGTGATACATTTGAAAGATTATTGGGAAAAGAAAAGTCTGATTTTTGTGTACCCGATTATGATGGTATTGAAATTAAAACAAGAAGAAGTTTTAGCAAGGGATTAATTAGTTTATTTGGTTCAGTACCTGATTTAAGGGAAAAATATGGATATCCAGATAAAGAAATTAAAAACGCTAAAGTATTATATTCCGTTGTATATGGTAATATGTTATGCCAGGTTGGAACAAAATATTTTTTTAAATTAGATGTTGATAGAAAAGAAAAAAAGGTATTTTTATGTGTATTTGATAAAAGTATTAATTTATTAGAAAGAAGAGTATATTGGTCATTTTTCACATTAAAAAACAAACTATATTGTAAATTAAGATATTTAATGCTTGTAGATGCCTGGACCAATAACATAGATGGAAAAATGCATTATAAGTATTACAAGGCTATGTTTTATAAATTAAAAGATATTGACACTTTTATTAATTTGATTGATAAAGGCTTTATAGCGATCACTTTTAAAATTAGCGTTTACAGAGGAAATTATAGATATGGACTTCCTCATAATCACGGACTAACTTTTGGTATTAGTAAAAAGCATTTGCCTTTGCTTTATGATGAATACAAGTGGTAATGGATCACCCCATTCTCCACTTTTTTATATTTGAAATTTTTAGGTACTAAGTTATAGGTTTGGAACCATAGGGGTGCAGAAAATAAATATTAAAAAAAGAACTATCGCTAGTCCTTTATTTTTCAATAATGGTCGGGAAGACAGGATTTGAACCTGCAACCCCATGGTCCCAAACCACGTGCTCTACCAAGTTGAGCCACTTCCCGATGGTGGAGAATGAGGGACTCGAACCCTTGACCCTTTGCGTGCAAGGCAAATGCTCTAGCCAACTGAGCTAATTCCCCAAGACAATATAAATTATAACAATAATTTATACTGTTGTCAATATCTTTTAATTAAATTTAAAAATTTATTTAGTTTCATATACACTAACTTGTTTTCTATCTTTTCCAAGATGAGAATACTTAACATATCCAGAAATTTTTGCAAATAGAGTATCATCTGTTCCTCTACCTACATTTGTTCCAGGATGAATTTTAGTACCTCTCTGACGATAAATGATAGAGCCTGCAGTTACATATTCGCCATCTGAAGCTTTTGCTCCAAGTCTTCTACCAGCTGAATCTCTTCCATTACTAGTAGATGATTGACCTTTTTTGTGGGCAAATAATTGTATATTAAATTCCATTAATCTATTCATTATTTTCCTCCTTAATTTGTATGTTTTTAGGATATGCTTTCTCTAATTTATATAAGTTAGAAATAAGTACATTTATGATTTTTTTAGTAGTCAGATCGCTCTTAAGTACTTCAATAGTTAATCCTTTACTATCATTATAACTAATACTTTGGTTGTCTAAAGATAACAATATGTTAATAGTAGTTATAACTGTACTAGATACAGCAGCACATACGATATCCTTACCATAAACATCATAACAAGCATGTCCACTAATGATAATCTTGTTTATATTATCATCACTTTTAGTTAGTTTTATTTTAATCATAAAATACTCCTTACTTAATCTTATTAATCTCTACTTTAGTATATGGTTGTCTATGGCCTACTTTTCTTCTAGTAGATCTTTTATTTGGCGTATATCTAAATATAGTTATTTTCTTTTGCTTTCCTTGCTTTACGATAGTACCTTCAACAGTAGCTTCTACATAAGGATTACCTACTACATCATTAGCCATTAAGACTTTATCAAAAACAACTTTATCTCCTTCGTTACCTTCTAGTTTTTCAACATAGATAGTAGCACCTTCAGAAACATAATATTGTTTTCCACCAGTTTCAATAATTGCTTTCATTTTCTTACCTCCTTACACTTATTTTTAAGACTCACTCTTAAGGTGTCATTTCTGATCTTCTACCCTTTCAATGTGGTTGAGTTAACAACTCGAGGTCTTCAAAACAATACAATTTTATCATAAAATAGTACTTAAGTCAAACAAATTAAAGCTTTTTGTTAAAAAAATCACTCAAAAATCTTTTTTCTTCAATTATGTTATTATTAACTTTAAATAAATGTGTTTTGTTTTTGTACATTTTGTTTTTATTATCAATTATTTTAACACTCTTATACCTTATATTATATAAATATCTCTCTAAAATAAATTTATTATAGACATACTCTATTTTCTTATAATATTTCCATATGTTTTGAAGTAGTACAAATACTACCATAATCATTGAATAATTATTTTCATATATATTACTAATTAAGAGTATTATTAATGTAATAAAAGAAACTAATACAGTTAAGTTGTTGGATAGGTTTAAATTTAAATATTTTGAAAATAACAAATTAATAATTTTACTGCCATCTAAGGGTATTATAGGAAGAATATTAAATAGAAGCATACTATTATGATAAATTAAAAATAAATTATATATATATTCTCTTACCATACCTTTATTATATAAAAAAAGTACTATATAAAAATATATTGATTGTAATATAATACCTGATATTGCTATAAGTAAGTCTATTTCTATTCTTGTATTAACTAAAGTATCAAGTTTAGTAATTCCCCCATAGGGATAGATTATTACTTTTTTTATTTTATATTTATATATTGCTGCAGTTATAATATGTCCAAATTCATGAATTATTATAAGTGAAGTGAAGATTAACAAATTAGCAAAATGACCAGTCAATACTAAACCTAAAGTCATTATAATATATGTATAATGAAATTCTATTTTATTTAAGATATTCTTCATAGTTTAAATATTTATTGTCCTTACTAAAAACCATATATAAGCTGTTATTTACCTCTCCTATATATGTCCCTTTTTCTACATAATCATATAATTTTAATGATGTTGAAGTGATGTTTCCATACCATACATGTATACCATTTAAATCTTCAATTATAACTGTATTATTATAATTTTCTTTATTGCCTATAAATACGACCATTCCCTCAGTAAGAGCCGGTACTAAGTAAGACTCTGATACAGTAAGATTTACTCCATCGCAATATAGAGATAAGTTATCATAACTTATTTTTTCATTAAATACCTTTTGAGTATTTATTTCTTTTTTTATTGGTAAAATCCCCCCAAGATATTTGTTGTATACTTTTTTTATTTTTGTAAATGATATTCCATCTGTAAAAGCATAATTAGTAATAGTGTGTTTAAAATTATTGTTGTATTTACATGCAATAGCTAAAGAAAAGAATATAGCCAAAATTATTAATCCTCTTATTCCAAGACCTTTTAAGTATTTTTTTATATTATTTTTACTATCTTTAGTTTTATTTTTACTATTTTTGTTAATAATGTTCATATATTTACTAGGATCTATCTCATTCATTTTATCACCAATTAAATATATGAAAAAAAGAAGTATATTATTACGAAACATCAAAAGCAATTTTCTTATTTTTTCTAATAATAAAAAGTCTACCTTTTAGTAGACCATATTATTACTTATTTTCTTCTTTTTTTATTTTTCTTTTTGGAAAAATTCTTTTTGAGTTTTCACCATATACCTTAACAACGGGTTTTCTTTTTAATGGCAACACTATAGTTCTTTCAAAATATTTTTCTTGTTCTTCTATTGTTAATTCATCATACAAATAAACAATAGAAAATTTAATGCTACTCCCAGCTTTATATGAAAGCGGAGATTCTGCAATGTACATTCCACTATTATCGTCCCACAACATACAAGCTTTGTCAATAGGTAAACTTATAAGCTCACTTTTAGATAAATTATCAATAGCATAAGTTTGCTTTCTGCCATTTTTTTCTATCTCAATATATCGTACCAAAGGCAAAACTCTTGTATAATAAATTTCTTCTTCCATTCACTTTCCTCCTGATAGTATCAGTATATCATAAACATTAATTTTTGTAAATTTATTTTAAATATTTTAATTTTAATTGACTATTATAGTTATTATCAAAGAATAAATCATTTAGATCTTTTTTGTTGTAAACTAAAACTAGAGAATTGTTTTCGATATACACTTTTATTATATTATCAAATTCTTGGGTTATTCTTTGAACATATTCATTTTTTTTCTTTTCAATATCTGATTTAGTTAGCGAAATTTTTGTGGTTTTATCAATAATGACTTCATTATTGCCTATCAAAATTTCATCATTAAATAATTTATCCGCTATATATTCTTTACTATAACTGTATTTTGACAATAAATCGTCTACTGTTAAACTTTTATTTGTATTTAAGTCTATATTTAAAGTTATAACATAATTTCTGCTGATACCTTGAAATTCAAAATTCATTTCATAAAATACAGATAAAATAGTACTATTAATCTGTGTCTTAATTAAAGTATTTGCAGTATTATTAGAATCATAGTTGTCTTCTTTTTTTATTTCATCATAATATTTATTTATATAATCAATCAATTCATCTTCATCATTTTCAAATGTTTTAGTTAAACTACTATCCAAATTTTTAAATGTTATTTTAGAAACATTTATACTAGAATAAACATCACCATAATTATTAAAAATAATTGGCGTAGGTTCTATATAATCTTTAACATTATAATCAACAAATTTATTTATCTTTTTTTTACCATAACCCTGATAATCAAATAATTTATACAATCCCATTCCTAATAATATGAGAAAAAATGCACTAAATAGTACCAACATTTTGGCAGTTTTTCCACTCATAACTTTATTATTCATAATATAACCTTCTTTCATAAATATTATAATATATTTTTTGACATTTGAAAAGATATAAAGAAAAAATCTATCTTGTGAGATAGACATATCCATTATTTTCTTCTAAATTTTTATTATTATTTTGAATAATTATTAATGTAGACAATACTAAAACCAAATAGAAAATTATTGCTCCTTTATTTTTCTTAACAAAACTCATATCTATCACATCTCCTTCTTACATCTTTATTCTAACATATACAGATGTTCGTGTCAATATAAAAAATAAAGAAATACGAATATTTGTTTGACATTTTACACTTTATATGTTAATATTATAAATGAAAGGAGACATTATATATGGTCAAAGAAGGAAAATTAACAAAAAGACAGAAAGATATTTTGGAATATATAAAAAAGTTTTCAGCGCAAAAAAAATATCCACCTTCAATTCGTGAAATTGCGGCTAATTTTAGTTTGAGTTCACCCGCTACTGCTCATGTTCATGTAAAGAAATTAATTGAAAAAGGATATTTAAAAAGAGGAAAAGGGAGTAATCACCTATTAGAATTACAGGTACCTAATGAATTTGAAAATAAAAATAATGAGGTGGTAACAGTACCACTTCTTGGTAAGGTAACTGCAGGTAATCCCATTGAAGCAATTGAAATACCTAACGAAGTTATTTCACTACCAACTTACCTACTTCCAAAAAGAAAAGAAGTATTCACTATTAAAGTCGAAGGTGATTCAATGATTAATGCTGGTATCTATGATAAAGATATAGTAATTGTTGAAAGAGGAGAAAATGCTAAAAATGGTGATATTGTTGTAGCCATGGATGATGAAAATCAAGTTACTATTAAAAAATACTTTAAAGAAAAAGATTATGTTAGATTACAGCCAGAAAATGACTATATGTTACCTATTATACTTAAAAATGCTACCATATTAGGTAAAGCTATTGGTCTATATAGAAAATTTTAATAAATAAAAACAGGAAATTAATCCTGTTTTTATTTATTATCACTAATCATTTTTCTTTTAAATAATATTATAGTTAATATTATTACTATTACTGTATAAATACCTACTATTAATATAGATGACAAAATATTATTGTAATTACTATTTAATATATCTTTGGTAATATTTAATGCACTTTCAAATGGTAGTATATGACATATTGTACTAAAGGTACTGCCAACCATATCTGTAGTAAAATACATACCGCTGGTAAATGCTACTAATTGAACTATAATACTTGAAATTCCGGATGATGATTTTTCTGTAGTTATGGTTCCTATTAGAATACCAAATAAAATGAATAATATTGATATTGGAATTACCGATAAAATTGTATATATAATATTAATATTAAATTTTAATCCAAACATAATTGCTGCTATAAAAAATAATATATTTTGTATTAATATTAAAGGAATTACTGATAATATATATCCCAAAATGTAATCAATACCCTTCATTGGACTCACTCCAAGTCTTATGGTAAGTGATGAACATCTATCCTTAGCCACTAAAGATGCTGTAAACATTGTTATAAATGCTAGACTAAATATAATTATTCCTGGAGTGAAGTTTTCTATATTATATACCTCGTTAGGAATTTTAAACTGCTGAAAAATGCATAAAAGAAATAATGGTAAAATAACAGCAAATATTATGCTAAGTGGATCTCTTACTATTTCTTTGAAGCTTCTTTGAGCAAAGATTATAGTTCTCATCAATTATCCTCCTCTATTGCTTTTATAAAAGCATCTTCAAAAGTTTTGGTTATCTTCTTTTCTATTAGCTCTTTAGCAGTACCTAATTCTATTAATTTTCCTTTATTCATTATTCCTATTCTGTCAGACAATTTTTCAGCTTCTTCCATATAATGAGTGGTAAGAATTATTGTAGTATTTCCTTTTAGTGATTCGATAATATTCCATAAATCATGCCTTGATATTACATCAAGGCCAAGTGTTGGTTCATCTAAAAATAGTATCTTAGGAGAATTTATTAATGATATCGCTATTGATAGTTTTCTTTGATAACCTCCTGATAAAGTCTTAGCTTTTTGTTTTAATACATCCTCTAATTTAAATATCCTTACTAATTCATTAATTTTTTCTTTTTTATTTGTAATTTGATAAATACCCGCCATAAAATATAAATTTTCAATAACTGTTAAGTTTGGTGCTATTGCAGTTTCTTGAGGTGAAATATTGATTATTTCTTTAATTTTTGCTGAATCTTTTATTAAGTCAAAATCATTTATTTTAACTTCTCCACTAGTAGGTAATATCAATGTTGATAATATTTTGATTATTGTCGTTTTTCCTGCTCCATTTGTACCCAAAAGTGAGAATAATTCTCCAGATTTTATTTCTAGATTTAAGTTATTTACTGCATACTTTTCTTTATATTTTTTTGTTAGATTATTTATTTTTATCATCATTTCCTCCAAGTATATTATTTGTAACATCTTCGATTACCTCAGATTTTACTAAGGCTATTCCTTTTTTCGCATCAGCTAGTACTATAAGAGAATCACCAGGTTTTATGTCAAAGATATCTCTTACTTCTTTTGGTATTACTATTTGTCCCTTTTCCCCCACTTTGCTTATTCCCATATATTTATTCTTATTCATATATTTCACTCCTCTATTGTTATACAAGTTATACTTTTCATACTAATTATACTATCATACCAAATAAAAGTCAAATAAAAAGTAGATTATTTCTACTTTATAATTTTAATTAGGTATGAATTTTTTTAATAAGTAAATTGACATCTGATACTGTTACATTAGAAGTATCCTCTTCGCCTAATATGTTAACCATAACTTGTAGCGTTGTTAAGATATCAAATTTGAAGAATGTTACTTGAGAAAAATGCATAATTTTTCCTTCCCCTATTGGCAATTGAAAAGATAAATCTTTAATTGCCGCGCCGTCTTCATTTTTTAGATAAAATGCTGCCCCATGATCTTCATCAGCATTTTCTATTAAACCAGTTAATGTTATTTCATATATGCCAGGTTCTATTTCTATTTCGGATTCACTAATAATAGAAATGTATTCTGATGGATTTGGTATTAACCAAGGATCTTGAATTATCATTTCACCAGTAACATTTGCATCTGCAAATCCAGTAAAAAATATTCCTTCATTCGATGATGCTATCAATGGTCCGGGTTCACCTTGAATACCTCTTTCTCCACGTGGTCCTCTAGGACCAATCGGACCGACAATTTGGCAGCAACTCAATATTTTATTTCTTAATTCTAACTTTTCTTTTAACTCGTCAATGCTTTTTGATAACATAAAAAACACCTCCTTTATATAATTATATGAAGAAAGTAATTTTATTGCTTAAACAGTTTAATTAGTATTTTCTTTATGTAAGTAACATCCTTTATCGTGTGAATATATTATACCTATTGCCTGAAGATAAGAGTATATTATGGTAGTACCAACAAATGTCATTCCTCTTTTTCTTAAATCTTTTGATATTCTATCCGATAACTCAGAACTTGTTTTGTCTATTTCATAGTATATTTTATTATCTGTAAATGTTAAAAGATAATTGTTAAAACTGTCATATTCTTCTTGGATATTTTTAAATATTTTAGTATTATTAATACTGGCCTTTATTTTTGATTTGTTTCTAATAATATTGGGATTACTTTCTAGTTCTTTTATTTTATTGTCATCATAATTACATATTTTATTAATGTCAAAATTGTCATAGGAATTCCTGAAAGCTTCTCTCTTATTTAGAACGCATTCCCAAGATAATCCAGCTTGAAATGATTCCAAAATAAGCATCTCTAATAGATAGGTATCATCTAGATTTAATACACCCCATTCACGATCATGATAATCTATATATTTAGGATTATTTAAATTACACCATTTACATCTATTCATGTTTCTTCTCCTTTGGCAGTTTATACTCTTCTAAGTTATGGCCTTCCATTTCTAAAAGGGCTATTTTATTTTGGATACCCCCTCCATAACCAGTTAAGTTATTAGAGGCACCGACTACTCTATGACAAGGTACAATTATACAGATAGGATTTGCTCCTACTGAACCGCCTACTGCCTGAGCTGACATTCTTTTAATATTATGATTAGCTGCTACTATTTCACTCGCAATATCTCCGTAAGTAACTACCTCTCCATAAGGTATTTTATTCATAATATCGGTTACTTCTTTTTGAAAGTCTGACTTATATGTTATTTTATATTCAGGAGTAAACCTAGGCTCTTTACCACTAAAATAAATATCTAGCCATCTCTTAGTCTCTTCAAATATCGGTAAGCCTTGTTCTATATGATTACCTGTATGTTTCCTACTATCTGGTGAACTTTCAAAATATAATCCTGTTAAATATTTACCATCACTAGTAAGTAATATATCATCTATCTTATCACTAGTTCTATATCTTGCTATATACAT
Organism: uncultured Bacilli bacterium; assembly: GCA_934101345.1. GTDB lineage: Bacteria > Bacillota_I > Bacilli_A > RF39 > UBA660 > CAG-302. Next base: position 3,235 of record CAKOQV010000016.1, on the reverse strand, counting down.
ATATACCTCACTTCATTAATTATTATAACATACTTATCCTTTATTTTTTTACTAACATTATATATGATACTCCTTTAGAAGCTATTATTTTATTATTTGGATTAATGGTATTATAATCATAAAAATAAATATTATTAATATCTTGATAATTTAAATGTTCATATATTAAGGTATTTGCCCCTTCACTTATATCTAATATATCTTTCTTAGTATAAGTACTCTTCATTTCTTCATTTGCTTCTTTAGCAAGACTTTTATTTACTTCTTCTTCTTTTTCTGTCTCATTATTATTTGGATAATCAAAGACAATAGTACTACCACTAGGTATAATATTAGATATTATTTTAATAGTATTTTTAAATACTTCTTTATCTAAATAATAACTTATTCCTAGTAGTGATACATAAGTCTTTTTATCTTTATCAAAATTACTAGTAAGTAATTTATCTATCCAGTCATTATTAAAGTCTACTTCCATAAAGGTTACATTATCTATATTTATATTATTATCTTTTAATCTTCTTTGTTTATCTTTTATCATTTCTTCTTTATCTAATTCAAATACCTTTATTTTGTTATTTACTTTATAATGCTGACAAGTCATAACCACTTGCTAGTACTAGATACTGTTTGCATCCCAGCTTTATTTCTTTTTGTAATTTGTCTTCATTATATATAGATCTAGCAAGTACTGATGGTGCTAAGTTATTATTTACTATATACTCTACTGGATTATCACCATTATAATCTTTATTAAAGTATTTTATACCATTTTTCATACTATTATAAATATTGGTATACTCTTCTTTAGTTAATATTTTTTCTCCATACATATCATTATATATTTTGATATTGCTATTTTTAGTGTGATATACTCTAGCAAATAGACTTACCAGAGCTGCCATATTTTTATTCATATTTTATCCCTCCACATATTTAATACTATATATTTTGATAAAATACAAGTCTTGATTTTTTGCCTATTTTATGGTAATATGGATATAGAAAAAGAGAAGAATATTTAATTATTTTTCTCTTTATTTTATTTTTAATTTTCTCTTTTTTTATAAGTACCAAGGACTTTTTTTAATACTGCTTTTGGTTTTGCTATTCTTACTTCTTTATCAAAATCTACTTTATATAAAAATCCTTTCATACGAAGTACACATATTTCTATTAAAGTGAAATTATCAACTCTCATAAAATCTTCTTGTGATGCAACCACTGTTATTACTCTTGCTAAATCTGGTCTCATCTGAAGGAAATCTATTATCTTGTTTAAACTCTCTTCAGTATCGGAAAACTTATCTAGTGCTAAACTTATATTATAATCTAGTGTTTCTAATTGCTCATCTGTGTAAAGTTTCATCATCAAATCAAAGTTTTTTAGATATTCTGAAAACCCTTTAATTTGCATCAAATTATTTAATCTTATTTTTGTTTCTTCTGAATAACTTTTTCCTTGACATTGTTCAATCAAACGTAATTGTTTATCTGTTGCTTTAATATATGTTTCATCTGTAAATGTATCTAGATTGTTTTTATCAAATACATATTCTAATTTATCAAAACAAGAATTCAAAGCTTTTTCAGATATTATTTCACAAATTAAATCATACTTTATATTGATTAGTTTTACAAATCTATCAATATATTTTTTTCTTTCTTCTTCGGGTAATTTTTCAATACTATTAATAAACCATTCAAATATATATCCGCAAGTTTTAATCATTTTTATATATTCTTTTCTTTCAAATCTTGAAGATATTTCTTTATTTAAATATTGAAAATCAATATGGTAAGACCTCCTATCAAACCTAATATTTTCCTTTAATAAGTCATATAACAAACTTACATTATCATAATATAAAGCAGCATAATATAGTGCAAAAGATAATCTTATCTTGTCATTTTCTTGGTCATCTACTATTGGAAGAAGAGTGTAAATCATATCTCCATTTGGATTCATTTGTAGATTTTTAAAGTTGGCATTAATTAAGTCTTTTAATACAATAGTCATCTTTTTATCAATTTCCATTTCTCTTTCTTTATCTAATTTAATATTTTTTTCTACTGTACTTTTAATTTCATTTAATGTTTTTAAAACATAGATATCAATAAAATCATTTTTTTCTATTTTTCCCATAAAACCTCCTGATACTATACATATCACTAAAGTAAGTAATGATTGTCAACACATATTATACCTTAGATTTAATTGTTTTGCAATATAGCATTTAAAAAAAATCTACATAAATATAGATTTTCAAGTATTTTCATTCAGGATAATTTATTACTCGCGCCACCTGAGAGCGAGAAACATTGTCGCCTGGAATAATTTATTACTCGCACCATCCAGGAGCGAGAACATTTTCATATTAAAGCATTTCTTCAATGCAATAATATTATATCACATTTTTTTATGAACTTATAATTTTGATATTTTTAGTATACTCTTTTACCATTTTCTACTTGTCTTTCTAGATTTAATAAGACTACTCCATCTTTGGTATCTACTCCTAGTACAAGTACTTCACTAGTAACATCTCCTATTTTCATTGTACTAAAATTAGTAACAACGATTACTTGCGTATTTATTAAGTCCTCTGGTTTATAGATATTGGTTATTTGAGCAGATGTTTTCTTTGTACCTAATTCTCCTAAGTCTATTGTTAATTTATAAGCAGGTTTCTTTGCTTTCTCATTAACTGAAGCTTCTATTATAGTACCTACGCGCATATCTACTTTTTTAAAATCTTCTATCGTTATCATTTTACTTCTCCTTTATATATCACTAGTATATCATAATAATAACAAAGTTACTAGAGAGTATTAGAATTCTTGTAATTGTTTTTTAGATTGTTCACTAAACTTTTCTACATTTTATTTTATCATTTACATACCACAATTAGGACAATAATGAATGTCTAGTCTACAAGAATCTTTCTCCAAAAAACTTTTTCTGATGTTCTTATATTTCTAATTCTTGCAAGTAATTCATCATTCATTGTAAAGCCTTTAGTCATATATTCAGTTAATCTTTCATTAACCCACTTTCTAAAATTTGTACCAATATTTGAACGAACTCGAAATCCAACCGCTACAATCATATCAAGATTATAACACTTAACATTATAAGACTTATTATCATTTGCGGTTGTTCGGAAATTCCGAACAGTTGAATTTTCATCTAGTTCACCTTCTTCTAATATGTGTTTTATGTGCTCAGATATAT
>CAKOQV010000015.1 GCA_934101345.1 uncultured Bacilli bacterium | reverse complement strand
GAAGTGGTCAAACGCGGCAGACTGTAAATCTGTTCCTTCGGGTTCCATGGTTCAAATCCATGTCCCTCCACCACTTGATTATTGCCTCGTAGCCAAGCGGTAAGGCACCACACTTTGACTGTGGCATTCGTAAGTTCGAATCTTGCCGAGGCAACCAATCAATTTTGCTCCGTTAGCTCAGTCGGTAGAGCATTTGACTTTTAATCAAAGGGTCTGGAGTTCGAATCTCCAACGGGGCACCATTAAAAAAATCACTAACTACTTTAAGTAGTTAGTTTTTATTTTCTCTTTTATTAAAATAAGAATAAAACATAAATTCAAAGCTTTCTAAATAAAATTTATATGTATCTTCGGTAACCCTATTAAACAATGACAAAACAATATGCTTATCTTTATTATGTGAATATGTTGCCTTTATAATATTTAAAAGCTTTTCAATATCATTATCATTATTAATATCAAGTTTATCGACTCTTACAGAAAAATCATTAAAATATTCATTTAATTCATTTTTAAAAGTACAAATATTATAATAAAAATTACTTATAATAATTTTATCATATTCTTTTCTGTAGTATTTAATATTATCATTATCAAATACGTATTTATTACAGAGTAAAATGTCACTATTATTCTTTAAGCAAGATACTATTATTTCATATTCTGAATCAACATTATAATTAAAATTATCATAAAAATAATGTATAAAATTATCAAGTACATATATATAATGATTATAACTATTAATATAGTCTTTTTTTAATATAGGTTTATTATTACTACATATACATTTATTATCAATTTTTTTTATGCTATAATCAAGTACTCCACTTTCAATAATTTTAAATACAAGTAATCCATTACCAATTTTTATCTTTTTAATTTGCTTAATTAATTTATTCTTTTTAATAGATAGAATTATACTTTTTTTGTTATTACTGCCCAATTTTAAGTTTTCTTGCATTATGTATCCCTTTCCTATTATCAATTTATTAAATCCAGCAATATTTAGGATAACACAAATACAAATGTAAAGCCCCAAAGAAATATATATAATGTCTTTAAGATGATGTTATAGTTTTTGTTAATTAATTGTTAACTAGTTGAATTTAAAAAACAAACCGATTATTGGTTTGTTTGATATTTTTTTAATATAAAATATTTACAATCGACGGCACAATTATCTGTTAAGTATTTATCTAAATATTTATAATTATTAATGTTTTTAGCCTTCTTATTACCATCGTCATAGAATCCTTTTAATCTAAGTTTACCATAAGCAATGTCACCTACTATATAATCATAATCACTAAAGAAATCAGTATAATGACTAGTAAACTCCTCTAAATTAAATCCGTCTTTATAATTCTTTATAAGTTCATACTTATTATTTTCTACCTCAATAAATTTCATAATGTCTCCTATCCATAATTCTTGGCAAATGCACTTTTAATTTGTTCATACTTAGCCAAACTAGAGGCTGAATTCCAAGTAATAAATCCGCCATCCAATCCAGCATCATATAATGCCCTTACCTGATCTTCAATCTTACTAGCATTATAAATAACCTTAGGATTCCAATAAGGCGTATCATAAGCCGTTATCCAGGTTCTAGCAACCGCAGGTGTAGGTATTTCTTTTTGTCTTGCACTAGCCCCCTTAGCCCAATTATTAACTGTCTGATAGGCGTTAGTCCAAGTATCAACGCTTCTACCAAAATGGTCCGTATAAGGCATTGAACTAATAACATCAACAATATTAGATATTGCAGGCCAATATTGTCCATATGCTGTTACATATTCTCCTGAACATTCCCCAAATACATCGACAGATAAATATATACCCTCTTTATGTATCTGATCTGCAGCATAGAATAAGAAATTCTGTACAGCCTCAGCCTTTTCCTCATCATATTTATTTTTGAAGTCAGCCTTTGCCACTGACAAATTATAGGCATTTTCTGGGAATCTTACATAATCAAATTGTATTTCATTAAATCCCATTTCCCTAGCAGCCTCTTTAGCAAGTTCTACATTATAATACCAGACATCTCTACTATAAGCAGATGGCCATCCAGTAGAATTAATACAGTCCTCCGGATGATCCTTAGCATAGTGTGTATCATTAAATACAACTATTCTACCAATAGCATATATACCAGCCTCTTTAATCTTATCAATAGCAGCCTTATATAAACTATTATCATTAATCGCCGTTTTATAAGCCGTTGGAGATAACTCTTTAGCCACCTCAGAGCTATATGCAAGTGCCCCATCCTTAATATCAACAACTATTGCATTAACACCATTTTCCTTAGCAATCTTCAAATAGCTATCAATAGAACTAATAGTTCCAGCATTCAAATACATTGCCTTGGCACTTTTAAGAAGCTTATTATTCTCAAATTCCACTTTCTCATAAGGATAATAATCCAAAGTAGAGGCCTTACCGCCATATAACTCTCTCAACCCATACTTACGGTCCTTATGTGTATCATAAACAGAATTCTCATTATACACCTCATTAGCGGACTCTTCATCATTAACCAAATATTTACCATATACCCAGCCTTCAGTATTATCATTCTTAATCTTATACATATTAACAGAGCCATCTTCAAGAAGTTTATCATAATCAGTTACATCAATTTTATTACCCTTCTTAATAAAAGATTCAATCTTTGAGTCCTCACTATTTTGATATACCGTAACAGAAGTTCTAACATACTTAACCTTTTCTAAGACAGCGTTCTTCACATTCTTAACCAAACTATCACTGTCAACATAATAAATACTCTTATCATAATCAATCTTTGTATAAGACTTATCACCATTAGTAATAGTATCCTTATAACTACTTACCTTAGTACCTCTTGCCAAGTCTTTATCTTCCTTAAGATTACCATCATCATCCTGAATATAAAGTTTTACCACCTTATCACTAGAAGCCAAATACATAGATTCCTTACTAATAATATCTTTACCTTTTCCAAGTAGTAACACCGCTAACACCACAATAATAGCAGAAATACCAATTGTAATACCAACTTTCAGTGGATTAACTCTTCTTTTTTTTCTTCTTTTTTCACCCATTTTATCACTCCATTTTCTCTTAATATTAGTATAACATATTTATACATTTTTTTACCAAAAAAATACAAAAAAAGCATAAAATTATTTTATACCCATTTTATGCTTTTTTAATTATATATCTCTAGATAAATATATATAAGATTTACCTAGTTCAAAACTAATGTTCTTGCAGTATCTAACAAACTTTTCATATCCCCAAACAAGTTTATCAGCAAAAGCAACAACATAACTTTCCTTATACTTAGGTTTAACCTTAACAACCATAGGAAACATATGACTCTCAATAATATTAATTTCCTTCTTATTAAGATTAAAATGTTTCTTAGCATTAGTACTTGCTATCTTAGGATGATTTCTAATTAACTTATTAGTATTTTTAGCAGTATACTTATTCAAAAAGAAATCATGTAATAGTCCTCCTCTAGCGGCACTAACATAATCTAAATCTAATTTTTTACATATTCTATACGATAAATATGCTACTCTCTTAGAGTGTTCTAGTCTAGTAGTCTTATGGTGTGTGAAATCCTTTAACTTATTAAACTCTCTATTCTTTAATATTTCACTAACAATTTCCATATATTCTATATCATCATTACCAGTTTTCATTATTACACCTCAGTATTATTTTATTAAGAATACAATATTATAATTAATTAAAAAGAAGCATATCGTGCTCCTATTTATTGTCTAACATATTAAGAAGATTAATCTTAAACATATCTCTCTCAGCATGAGACTTAGATACCATTACTCCCTTATAAGTAGAAAGTTCTTTTTGATGTCCCTCAGTTAAAATATCCTCCGGAGTTAAAGTATCAAGCATTACTAATTTTTGATTTTCATACACCGTATAATGAAGTACAACATCACCATGTACTTTAGCAAACATCCTATCAGTAGGAAGTTTAAGTTCATACTTAGTAATCATATCCTTAGTATTCTTTGATACTACTATACCTTTGAAATCACCATCTCTAAATGATGGATAAAAATCAAAAACTAACTTCTTATAGGCAAGCATATTATATTTCTTAACAGCACGTTCTTTTTTTCTAAATTCATTTTCATTTAGATATTCAATAACAAAACTATTCTTCATTTTAACCATCCCCCTAGTTCAAACGAATGTATTTCGATTATACCACAAAAATACTAGTATTGTCAAATGTTTTTTTATGTTCTTAGCACTTCAAGCCTTATTTTATAAGTCTTTCAGTGTTGTTATTAGCCTGTAGTCTAATAACAATATACCTGCAGTATCTATCATATATAAGCCAAGACTATATATTAAGAAAAAGGAAGATAGCAAAATTAAATAACACTATCTCCCTTAAATACCGGAATAAAACTCTCTTCTTGACTTTCTTTATCCTGTACAAAACATTTTCTTACTCCAAGGTCATAAGCATAATCTATAATCTCATCATATTCTTCTTCACTTACTCTATTATTAAGTTCCAAATATTTACATCTTCTAATAGGAGTATACTGATTCATTATACTAAGATAAATATTATTACCATAATTATCAAATAAATACTTAATAACTCTTTTAGAGTCATCAATATGACTAGGTAATACCAAATGCCTAACAATAATGCCACTTTTCATTATACCTTTTTTAATTACTGGCTTGCCTACTTGTCTATACATTTCTTTTAAAGCCTCTCTAGTAATTTCAAAATAATTATTAACATTAGAATATTTATTTAATTCTTTATCATAATACTTAAAATCAGGTAAATAAATATTAACAAGACCATCAAGTAATTTTAAACTACTTACCTTCTCATATCCTGAAGTATTATATACTATTGGTATAATAAGTCCTTTCTTTTTAGCTATAATAAGGCCATCTCTAATTAATGGTATATAGTGGCTAGGAGTAACTAAGTTAATATTTTCAGCTCCCATTTCTTGAAGTAAAAGGCATATATCACTAAATCTTTCAATGCTTATTTCCTCGCCATTATTATTAATACTAATATCATAGTTTTGACAATAAATACATCTTAAATTACAATAAGAAAAAAATATCGTACCAGAGCCATTCTTACCAGTAATAATAGGCTCTTCCCACATATGTAAATGATAACCACCTATCTTAATCTTATTAGAGGCTCCGCAGTAACCAATTTCACCCTTATTCCTATTTACATTACATTCTCTAGGACAAATATTACATTTATTAAATAGTTCTTCCATATAAATCACATTAGATATTATAAAATAAAAAATAGACTTTTTCAAGGTCTATTTAAGTTTATCTATTAGTTAATACAATTGCTACCACTATAGCAATGAGTAGAAGTATTGTGCCAATATTAATAAAGCCATTACTTCTTTTCTTTTTAGGAACATCAAGCTTAATTCTTGGCATAGTACTAGTAAACTCAAGATTATCACCAATTAATTTAACTTCTTTAACTACTGGTAAAGGAAGTTTCTTTATCTTTTCACTACTCATACCATTACATTCTTTTACTTTTTCAATATCTATCTTATCTTTTTCTCTATTAGTTAGAAGTTTATCCGCTACTACAAACTCCAAAGATACTGTCGTATATTTTTTATTATCTGAAGTAACATAAGGCATAATATAATCATTCATTTTAGCGGCTATACTCTTAATTCTACCAATCTTTTTCTTGCAGTCAAAAGTATATTCAGTTATACCTTTATCAGTTTCTTCAAATATAAATATATTAACTTTAATTTTATCAACAATTACTTGAAAACCATAATCAATATTATTAACAGTATAAGTTAAACTATCTCTTTTAGGGTCGTATAAGTCTTCCTTACGAAATAATTCTCTTAATTGTTCAATATCTTTTTTATCACAAAGTAAATCTAAACTCTCATGTCTACGACCTGTTCTATCATTAAGTAGAACATAAGGAACTATACCACCCATTAAATAAAGTTTAGCCCTTGTCTTATTAAGTTTAACAACTTTATCATATACTTTCATTATTTCATCATAAGTATATCCCATTTTTTCTAAGTTCTCTTTATAAGCACGTATACTGTTATTAAAAATAGTATCTATTTTAGTTTTAATTATTTCTATATCTTCATTTCTATTAAGAAAGTTATTAATAACCTTTTGTACATTATCCTTAGAAACAAACATAGACATATTTTCTAATTCTTTAACCTTGTTTTCTATATATAAAGTAATTAATCTATTTTTCTCTTCCACCATCTGTCACCTACTATTTTCATACTAATTATAGCATATAAAAAGTAACAATGTAAAGAAAAAGAAAGAATTTTCTCGAAATATCTAGAATTTTATTCTTTCTTCAATATATTTTTCTATATCTTCTACTTTAATAGTAGTCTGCTCCATAGTATCCCTATCTCTAATAGTAACAGTACCATTATTAATAGTTTCTTCATCAATAGTTATACAGTAAGGAGTACCCATAGCATCTTCTCTTCTATATCTTTTACCAATACTACCAGATTCATCATAAGTAACCATAAATGATTTAGATAATTTCTTATATATTTCCATAGCCTTTTCACTATGATATTTTTTTACTAATGGAAGTATACAAGCTTTATAAGGTGCTAAATAAGGATGAAATTTCATAACTTCTCTTGTCGTACCATCTTCTAATTCTTCTTCATGATATGCATCACATAATACTGTTAAGAATGTTCTCTCTACTCCAACTGATGGTTCAATTACATAAGGAATATATCTTTCATTAGTCTCAGGATCTAAATACTCCATAGATTTACCAGATACCTTTTGATGACAAGTTAGATCATAATCAGTTCTTGAAGCAATACCCCATAATTCACCCCATCCAAATGGGAATAAATACTCAATATCAGTAGTGGCATTACTATAGAAAGATAATTCTTCTTTAGAGTGGTCTCTAAGTCTTAATTTATCTTTATCAATACCTAATGACAATAAGTAGTTGTAGCAGTATTCTTTATAATACTTATGCCAATCAAGTTCAGTACCAGGTTTGCAGAAAAATTCAAGTTCCATTTGTTCAAACTCTCTTACTCTAAATATAAAGTTACCAGGAGTAATCTCATTTCTAAAAGATTTTCCAACTTGTCCTATACCAAAAGGAACTTTAAGTCTCATACTTCTTTGAACATTTAAAAAGTTAACAAATATACCTTGAGCAGTCTCAGGTCTTAAGTATATTGTAGATTTAGCATCTTCAGTAACACCTTGAAATGTTTTAAACATTAAATTAAACTGTCTAATATCTGTAAAATTACTCTTACCACATTTAGGACATGGTACCTTATTTTCTTTGATATACTCCATCATTTCATCTTGAGTCATAGAGTCTCCGATTAAACTCTTAGAATAATCATTAATAAGATTATCCGCTCTATGTCTTGTCTTACATTCCCTGCAGTCTATTAATGGGTCAGAGAAGGTCTTTAAATGACCAGAAGCTTCCCAAGTCTTAGGATTCATAAGTATAGCACTATCTAGTCCAACATTATTTTCATCTTCTTGAATAAACTTCTTAATCCAAGCCTTCTTTACATTATCCTTTAAAAGTGCTCCTACTGGACCAAAATCCCAAGTATTAGCAAGTCCTCCGTATATTTCACTACCTTGAAATATAAATCCATATTGTTTACAAAAATTAACTAATTTATCCATGGTCATCTTTTCCATTTTATACCTTCTTTCATGTTTAATATCATACTATAATTTATCTATTTTGTAAATATTATTTAATCACTTCATATATTAATTTAATATCATTATTAATATTATTATTTATAGTAAATAGCTTATCTTTATCTATACTAGGTACTTCTCTATTAGTATACAGAGTAAGTACTGTATCGCCAATATTAACTTTATCATTAATATTCTTATTTATAATAATACCCGCAGAATAATCTATCTTATCTTCTTTATTCTTTCTACCAGAACCTAAACTACTAGATAGTTTAGCTATCTCTAAAGAATGAATATTAGTTAAATATCCGTCTTTATCACTTTTTACTTCATATATATAATTACTCTTAGGTAGTTCATTAATATTACCACCTTGATAACTAACAAACTCTAATAATTTATTATATGCTTTTCTTGAAGAAATACTTTCTAATACCTTTTCTTTAGCTTCTTCATAATTAATATTAAGACCTAAACTTACCATATAACTAGCAAGTTCTATACATAGTTTATTTAAATTATTATTGGGATTATAATACAAAGTATTAATAGCCTCAAGCACTTCTAAAGAATTACCAATATTATTACCTAAAGGGATATCCATATTAGTAAGTAAGCATACTACTTTCATATTATTTTCCTTACCTATCTTAATCATAAGATTAGCAAGTCTTCTTCCAGAGTCAATATTTTTAATTAAAGCACCTTCCCCTATTTTAATATCAAGAACTAAATTCTTAGATCCAGATGCTATCTTTTTGCTCATAATTGAAGAAGCAATAAGTGGAATACTTTCAGTAGTTCCTGTTACATCTCTTAGAGCATATATTTTTTTATCTGCTTTAGCAACATCTTCAGTTTGACTAGTAATAGCCATACCAATATCACTTATTTCTTTAATAAAGTTATCCATGCTCAAGTTAACATTAAAACCTGGTATACTTTCTAATTTATCAATAGTACCTCCTGTATATCCAAGTCCTCTACCACTCATTTTAGCAACTTTGCATCCTAGTGAAGCTACAATTGGTGATATAATTAAAGTAGTTTTATCTCCTACACCACCAGTAGAGTGTTTATCTACAACATTGTTTAAATTACTTAAGTCAATTCTACTACCTGACTGAATCATATATTTAGTAAGATATATAACTTCTTCATCGGTCATATCATTAATAACGATAGCCATAAGTAATGCTGACATTTGATAATCTTTAATATTACCATTGTCAAAGTTTTCAACTATATATTTAATTTCTTCTTCAGTAAGTATTTCTTTATTTTTCTTCTTTAGTATTATATCAATTATATTCATTTTATTAATCACCTATTTTTACTTTAAACAATTAAGTATCTCTTTATAAATTTCATTATAGCAAGATGGATCATAATGAACTCCATCGGAAGCATTGCAGCCATAATTCTTGATTTTATCGTGTATATCACAATATGAAACATTCGAATTTAATTTTGACTTTAAAGTGTTGTTAAATTTGATAGCATTTTGATCAGTGACAACATTTTTATATGATTTTACCTTACTATCGATAATTGGTGTTACTGATACAGCAACAACCTCAGAATCAGGATATTCATTTGCCAACTTGTTTTCATATTCAGCATATGTTTTTGTGGCAGAGTCAATTGCCCCTAGGTCATTTGTTCCCATATATATCACGATGTAACTTTTTGGATGATTTGATAATATGTTTTTGATACCCGGATATGCTGTACTTTTAAACCAACTTGACCCCATATTTCCTTTGGCTATACTGCAATTGGTGTTATTATTTACTCTTACGCTGCTGCATAATCCAACCATTCTAGAATCACCTACTAAAATTGTATAGTTCTTTTTAGCATTGCTATTATTATTATTATTATTACTGTTATTATTGTTATTATTATTACTATTATTATTGTTATTATTGTTATTATTATTACTATTATTATTGTTATTATTGTTATTATTATTACTATTATTATTGTTATTATTACTATTGTTATTATTGTTATTATTACTATTGTTATTATTGTTATTATTACTATTGTTATTATTACTATTGTTATTATTACTATTGTTATTATTACTATTGTTATTATTGTTATTATTGCCACCATTATTACTATTATTATCGTCTTCTATTCCTTCATCAAGTTCTGCTATTTTAGCTTCATTTGCATTTTGCAAGCAATCGGTAATATTTACACCTTCTGCCAAGTCACCAAGAGTTACAATTATAGTTTCAACAAGCCATGGAACTGCAAAAATAAGAACTGCATTTAAAATTCTCTTAAAAAATAAAATTGTATTCTTTTTATTAGCAGCCTCATCATTAGATACTACAGATTTTGAAAAGTCAATCATTCCAAGTATAATCAGGGCTATTGGAACAACTATCTTAACTATATTTATTAGTTCTTTACCGAAAAAAATCACTCTTAAAATATCTGGATTTTCACATGCATTCATAAATTTCCATCCTTCCAATAAATCTATCTAGTCTAATTGTACCATTTATTTTTAAAAATGTCTATATTTTGCATTTTTTCTTAATGCATATTTTATTATTAAATAAGTAATATTTTTTTAATAAGATATGTAAGTATTTTAAATTAATTTTTATATTAAAAATATTTTTAAAAAGTGCTACTTTTACCTTTACCACATAGTCTTAAAATGGTATAATGAATTTAAGAGAGGTGAATAGATGGAAAAAGAAAAAAAAGGTGGTAAATTAATTATTGCTGTAGGTGTTACTACTGCTTGTGTAGTTACTGTTGGTGCTTTTTTTAGAAAGAATATTATTTATAAATACTACGAATACTCTGTAAACAAGAATTATTCTAGTACTAATATTAAAGTTAATGATTATTATCTTGAGGATAATTTTGAATATGTTAATGATTACGCTGATACTTGTATAAAGAATAAAGAAAATCTTATTGATTTTGTATATTATGCAATTAATAGTGGTTCTAATTATTTAGAACGATATATTGATAAAGATTATACGTCATATGGTGGTGATGTTGATAAGCTTACAAGCGATAATGGCAAGGAATTTAAAGATGTTATTTCTACTCTAAATAATTTCGTTCATCCTTATAATAGTTCTAATAATATTAAGCTTACATATGGAGGAAATTATAAAATTGGTATTACTATCAATAAAGCTTATAATGACAAAGAAATTGATGAAATAAATAAAATTGTTGATAAAGTTATTAATGACAAAATTACTAATAGTATGCCAACACGTGAAAAGATTAAAATTATTCATGATTATATTATTGATAATGCAGAATATGATAAACTTAAATATAATAATAAAAACGATACAACTTATAAGTCTAATACAGCTTATGGGGTATTAGTACAAGGTTATGGTACTTGCAATGGGTATGCTGATGCAATGGCAATTTTCTTAAATAAACTTAATATTATTAATTATAAAATTAGTAATGATGAACACATTTGGAATTTGGTTTATTTAAATGGAAAGTGGTATCATTTAGATTTAACTTGGGACGATCCCATCAGTGAGACCAATGTTAATAGAGATACTTATTTCTTAATAACTACAAAAACATTAGAGGAAATTAATGATGGTACTCATAATTTTGATAAAAATATATATAGCGAAGCTTCAAATTAAGCTTCGCTATTATTTATATTATCTACTAATTTTGGTAATGAACTAAAGTTGTTTATTAACATTGTAAAGTCATCTTTATATATCACTTTATCACTTGATACATCAATAGTCATGTAATCTGTCTCTACTAGTACTGTACTATTTGCATCATTTAATTCTATTATTTCATATTTATCAGAGTCTTTATCATAGTATGATAATAAGTTTAGATATGAGCAATCTACATAAGACATAGGGCTTAGTGTTACTTCTTTATCACCAACTTTCAATGTAACAGTATCTATAAAGAAATATAAATCGTTTCCATCATACAAGAATATATAGTCAAATGATTTATTTATGCCTTTTTGGTTCAGGTAATATAAATCATTTTGTTTGTATATTTCTGTTAAGGCATTTACTACATATTGTTTATCCTTTATTGGAAAAAATATACTCATTTCTTTAGGAAATATTACTCTATCACTATCTTTTATATATATTGGTGTACTATCTAGACTGACACTGAAATCTTTGCTTTTAATATCAAGAATTACATTTTTTTTGTTTCTACTGATGTTAGCTTTATATTCTATTTTATTTTTTGAGAAGTACTGATAAACATTTTGCTCCTTTTCATAAGCATATCTATTATTTCTATATTCTCTTCCATATAAGAATAGTGCTATTAGTATTACTATTCCTAAAAAAATTGGAATTAAAATATTATATTTTTCTTTAATAAACTGTTTCATAGTTCCTCCCTAATATACAAATTTATCACTGGCAGTAATACCTTTAATGATAGTATCACCAGACTTTACATTTATTAATTTCAACTCAATGATATCACCATCAGCCATTTTATCTATCTCAATAGTGTTAGGAGTATTATTACTTATTGATAAATTGCTTGTGATCATTCTAGTTTCACCTGTTTTGCCATCTGTTATAGTAACTACTAAGTCTGCTGATGTTAGTGCGTAGTTGTTATCTGTAGTTACAATGTAAGTCACTTCACCTACTCTTGTTTTGGTTACTTTTAATGATAGTTTTGGCTTTTGAGTAGAAATTGTTGAACTGGCAAATTCTTTTACAACATTTTGACCATCTTCAATAGTTGTATATTTAAATTTTAGATTATATTTAGTATTTGGTAATATATCTTTTAGTTCATATCTTGTGTTGTTTTCATTTAGATATATTACATCAACATTATTTGAATCTTCTTTTTGTACTTCCATGTAAACTGATGTATATTCTTTGTATGGATCATAAATTACATAGTCGATGATAATTTTATTTATTGTGGATGTTACTGATATAACTGATGTTTGCTTTGCAGCTTTTTTGATTTCTTCAATTGTACTCCCACCGATATTATTGCCGCTACTAGAGGTATTTCCATTAGTGCTAGTATTATTTCTATTATTATCATTTATGCTTATATTAGTAACATTATCATTAGTATTTTTACTTTCATCTGGAATTAAATCTTCTTTGGTATAATTATTACTGGATCCAATAATCTTTCTTAAATCTATCTTGTCACTTCCGTAAGTTAATATTTCGTTTGCTATATCAAATGTATAATTAGATGTGATTATTTCTGTTTCGGAAAATGTTTTTAGATTTACTTTATGATTTGTAAGTGTTGCATTTCCTGCTTTATCTAATTCTACTAATAGAAAATCTGTTGTTGATAAAAGATTATCAGCTGATTTTATTTCTTTATCTATAATAAGATATTTACGGTCTGATAGTTTATAAAATTTGGTTAGTAATGAATTTTTTATTATTGTTTCATTACTTGTTATATTTATTTCACTACCACTAGAAATTTCATAATACCTTCCGTATAATTTTATTTCTGTTGTTTCTTCATTAAAGGCAATTGCAGTATTACCAAGTTCATAGTCTTTACCATCGTAGGTTAAGTAATATTCACCCTTCCATTTGGTTTTGATTTTACCTTCACTATTTAATTTTATGATAGTTTTGTCTTTATCAAAAACAATGTTTCCCTTTGATATAGTATATTCTTCTTTATTTAGTGATAAAAAGAACTTTATAACTAGAGAAAACATGATAATAATTATAATTGAAATCCCTATAATTATTCCTATGTTTCTCTTATTTTTTATATCATATTTTCTCATAATTACTTCCTTTCTTAGCTAATATCTTTAACATAATATTGCTGTACTGTCTTTCCATTTATTGATAGTTTTACTAGATTATTGTTATCCTCATAATAGTAAGTTATTGTTATAAAGTTGGTTTTCCCTAACTTTTTACCTTCAGGTATTGGTATTTCTATATATGGATAATTGTCTTTATCTAGTTTATATATAATATTGCCATGATCTATAGCATCGGATACTAATGTTGATGAACTATTTGGAATTAATCCCATCATACCTGATGATATTTTTCCGGCGCCTTCTTCATTTACGTTATATTCAATACCTTTTATTGAATCTTGAACATTTGTTGAACCAACGAATGTCATTATTAATTTATTATCAGTGGCTGTTAGGGTTGGTGAACCAAGAGAAAAGTTTAGTCTACTTCTTGTATACTGACCCTTTCTTACATATATTTCTTCTTCTTTGGTATCCAATGAAAGATTATTACGATATATATCTGCACTAGCATATATAAAATAGTTTGTATCAGGTTCTAGTGAACTATATTTAAGCTTTAAAGTAAAGGTGTTATTGTTAGCGTTTTCTGTTATTGTACATGATTTTACTTTACTTTCTGTTCCTTTTAGATTGCAAGTCAAACTATATAAGTCTATTTCTACTTTACAATCTTCTTTATTAGAACAAGCATTTGTGTAAGTCGAATCTTCTAATTCTATATAAAATTTACCATCTTTAATTACTCTATCTATATCTTCAAGATTTATACTATAATCAATGTAATAATTATAATTGCCTGATATTTCATTTATTCCAGTGCTCTGGTAAAGTGTTACCACTGGTTTTTTCAACTCATTGAATAATGTTGTTTGCTTTAGAGTATCATTATATAGTTCTAGTTCTTTTGGTTCTGTGTCTGTTGTTATTGCTGTTATAACTAATCTGTGATAGTCTCCTCCAAAAACAAAGTCATTACCTGTAATGTCAGTAGTAAATATTGCATTTCCTATTTCTGTTATATCTTTATTTTGAACTATTCCTTCTTTTTCTTTAATACCATTAATGTCATATAATTCATATTTAACATTAATATTTTTAGTTGATTTTAAGCCTGTTGTGATTTTTAGTATTCTGTTATTATATGCATTATCACCCTTTTGTGACTTATGTGAATATTCAACATTTTTAAAGATATCTTCTTTGCCTAATGTTTTTAATGTGTTTGTATATTCTATATAGCCATTTTTACCTTGAGCGAATAAAGTTGTTTTTACTTTAGTACCATTTTTATTCATATCTGCTGATATCTTATAGTAATATGTACTATCTGGATTTAAGTCTGCAAAAGTAATACCATTTAAATGTTCATAGTCTGTTTCTACTGATTTTACAAATACTAAATTATCATTTTCATCTTTAGTATAAATATCTACATAGAACTTATATTTTCCTTCTGTTTTTATATAATCTGTTTCTAAAGTATCTGTATCTATTGATAATTCTATATCTACTATTCCACCATTTATTAATGGTGTTAAATTAGTTTTTACTTTTGGTATTATACTTGAAAATTTAAATTTATTATTTGTAGTTTGTAATTCAACTTTATCTAATACTTTAGGAGCTATATATATATCATGACTTTTTAACTTAATACCATTTGTTAAAATGTCAATGTCAGAATTCAATGATATTTCTCCATAATTTATAAATTTATTATTTACTATATCTACTAGGTTAGTTGTTGCTAGATTTGATTGTTTATAAGTCTCTTGATATATTGATGGTGTTATTCCTAATATTCCTTTTGGCGTATTGCTTATTACTGACTCTATTCTATTGTTTGAATTTTTATATATATAATAATATTTTCCTGGATTTTCTCCTACTTCTTGATATATAAATCCAACCTTATTAGCATCTTTCTCATCTACTAAACCTAATGATTTGAAATAATTTCCAATAAGTGATTTGCTGCTAAAGCCTATGTATCCTGTATCATAAAAGGCTTCTAACTTGACTGTTATGTCTTTTCCTTTGAAATCTTTTATTTTTGCATAATCTATTTTTATACATTTATTTATCTCATCATTTGTTCCACATTCTAAAGGTGCAGTTATTACCTCTTCATATTTTAATGATCCTGATGTTAGAGTCACTAGATAAGCTGATACTCTATCTAAAATTTCACTATTATTTAAATTTAGTGTTATTTCATTATCAAAATCTTTATAATCGAGTGTATAATTCAAGCTGTATTCACTTGCATTGTAATATCCATCAAAATAGTATTTATACTTAATAGAACTTGGATTTTCTGTTTTTGTTAAGGCTTTTTTATAATATAAACTATAGGTAGTATTATTGGTTAGATTTGATAATGTGAAGTTTTCCATACTTGCTGTATTTGATATTTCGGTTTGGTATTCTTCAGAGGTATCTCCTACTGTGTAATGAATTAAATATTTATTTTCTTCTTTTACTAGTGCATTGTCATAGTCTACAATTATATATTTATATGTTACTGAATTTTTAGTACTACTATCTATATACATTTTTATTTTTGGCTCTTCTTTGACGCTTGTTATAGTTTGACTTGTAGGCTTTTTATTTGGATATTCTGTATCTACACTTTTGTCATTATTTGTATCTATACCTAAATTTATAGAGAATGTATATGTATTACCTCTTCTTAGTTCGTTATCTATTGTGTTATAATCAGTACCATCTTTTAGGAAGAAATACACACTATAATTTTCTTCTTGACTAAAGTCTATAGTTTTCTTTTCTATAACGTTTCCATTCATATTGGCATAAAAATTTAATTCTTTTATTGGGTTATCGCCTTGAAAATAAGATTCTATCTTTCTCTTATCAAAGTTTGCTGTTATTTTATATCCTACTATTGTTGATGATGATAAATATTTGTTAATGCCAAGTTTGTCAAAGTCACCATATTCTCCGGTTTGTGCTTGTTTTTTTGTTATTTCCTCAACAATTACCTCAGGAGAAGAGACTTCATCTTCAAGTAAAAGCACTGCTGGTATCTCGTAGTAATATATATTGTTATCAATTGGTATCTTGTTAGTCTCACCTGAATCATAAGCATCTGCTATTTCTATTGTATAATATCTACTTAATTTTCCACCTGATAGTTCTCTTAAATTATTTATGTCAGTTATACCAAATTTACTTGAATTGATATCAAATAGCTTATTGTAATAATTTGCTTTAATATTGTCATTTCCTTTAACTTCATAATTTGTAATTAATTCTTTTTTAGTAATTTCACTATCTTTTAATTTTCCTTTATACAAATTAACTTTGAAACTATCTAATTTGTTAATCATTGCACTATCCTCTGTATTTGATACTATCATTGTTTTTACTGATATTGGTAAATCAGGGGAATAATTTTCTGACTTCCAGCCTTTCATTTCTAGTTTGTCTATACTTGCTGTTCGAATAGTGTGTGAACGTCCTATTTGCTTATTTATTTGTAATCCTTGTCCATTTTTTAGATTGTAATCACCATGTACTGATATTTCATAGTTGGTATTTTCACTAAGACCGTTTAAATTCAATTCGTATGTTAATGTCTCAGGATTGAATTTTACATTGTCAACTCTTTTAAATTCTGAATCACGCAAATTTTTATATGTTATATATATATTGCTTTCAATTGTTGAAACATCTTCGGTACAATTTGTTCTCCCTTTAATTGAGATTGTACATCCTTCATCTTTTAATGTGACTAATATTTTTGCTGAGTTGAAGTCTATTTCTTTATCTTCGAATTCTATTGTTGGTAGTCCTTTGATAACAAATAGATCACTCATTGCTGTATCAATTTCATTTTCTCTATAATTGTCATAGTATCTTATAGTTACCATATATTTATAATTCTTATTCGTTTCTAGGCCATTTTCGCCAAGTTTTAGTATTTCATTTTTTAAATCTACTGTACTGAATGTGTAAATAGGACTATCTGATATTATACTTCCATCATTATCGGCTTCATATATTTTATATATGTATTTTGAAATACTTTTATCTTCGTCTATTGGTTTTTCCATTGATAATTCAAATGTTTTATTTTCTTCATCAGCTTTAACATTAATATTTCCTATTTTTGGTTTTTCTTTTAATGTTTGAAATGATGATGATATTTCATATATTCTACTATAACTTGTATTTTTATATATCACTTCATTTAAAACTGCTTTGTATGAACTGTTTTTATCTAATCCAACGAATTCAAAACTTGTTTCTTCACCATTCACAAATGTATGCTGATTTACTACATTATTTTTACTATCATATATAGTTAGTTTTGTAGATTTCACATTATCATTGTTGCTGAAATCAACTGAATATGTCGCTGAGTTTGTAGTTATCATTTCTCTTTTTAAACTCAATTCCAAATTATTTGTTCTAAAATTTCTTGCTAGATATTCATAACCATCTGAATCTTTTATTGACATATAGTAATTGGTATTTGGTGATAAGGAATTAACTGATACCGGTTGGAGATCTGATGATGTTAGCAGTGCTTTGGTATATACTGTTTTGGAATTATCTATATCGTATAGTGTTAGAAGTAAATTTCCTTTTATTTGATTTGCAGTATCAATAACTTGAATTGTGGCATTTAAGCTATTCACATCAAGTAAAGCTCTTACTAAGTCTACGGATACTTCTTTTTTTATTTCGGTAGTATTATTGTTTTTGCTATCTGTATCGTTGCCAGTATTATTGCTTGGATTGTCATTATTATTTCCAGGATTATTGTTATTATCTGAATTATTATTATCTCCGCTACCAGTGCCATCTTTATTATTATCTTTTACTTTTGAAGTGTCTAGATTAATATTTTCATTTCCATCAATAGTCATTTCATCTAAAGTTAGTTTTTCCTCTTCATCATAGAAGACTTTTTTACTACCTAATTCTATTTTTATTTTATCTCCAACATAGATTGTTGTTCCTTCAGTAGTGGTTTGATAGCTACCTTCATTGTTTTCTACTTTGACAATACCATCTTCAACAAATAATAGTTCAAAGTATTTTCCTTTTACTGGTTCTTCGTTACCTGCTAGTTTTATTCTTATATCGTTACCAATAACTATATATTTATTATCTGTTATTCTACCTAGTAGATTTCCAAATATTAAAGTTTTATCTGCCGCTTCCACTATATAACTGCCATTACTATATTTTAGGATTACTTTATCTGTAACATTATAGTATGGTACTAGTTTTTGATTAAAGTTATCTAAATCTAGAATTACTCCATTTTTCATAAATGATAATGATTCATCTAAATAGTGAATGAAGTTTTCTTTACTAGTGGCTACTTCTTTGTTGTCTACATCTTTAAATGTATATTCATTAAATACATTTTCTTTATAGACTGTATTATCATTAAAGTAATATTTGCTGCTTTTGGTGGCAGTACTATTTATAATATATCCTGCACTATAAAATTCTTTAGAGGATTTTCTTGTTAAAAAAATTACTCCCACTGTTAAAATTATTAAAGTTATTACACTTAAGCTTAAAATTATCCAAAAACTTTTATCTTTAATTCTTCCCATTTTATCACCATTACCTATCATATAAATTATAGCAAATACATACCCAAAAGTCAATTTTATTGATATTATTTATGAAAGAAAAAAATAGAGAGTTTCCTCTCTAAAATATATATCTTGTCAAAAAGAATAAAGCAAAAAAAGTAAGACTTCCCAATATTCCTATATAAATGCACAACATCACCAAATTTTTATCATTCTTTTTTAATTTATTTTCCATATATTTTACCTTCCTTTATGTTTAAATAGTAACATAAATTTTTATTTTTTTCAACAAATTTTATTTTATTTATTTACAAATTGAAAATATATGGTATAATATTGATTGTGTTTAGTTATTAACACTCTGTTGGGGCGTTAGCTCAGTTGGTAGAGCAACTGACTCTTAATCAGTGGGTCTAGGGTTCGAATCCCTAACGCCCCACC
>CAKOQV010000014.1 GCA_934101345.1 uncultured Bacilli bacterium | reverse complement strand
GATGATAGTTATTTACAGGAAGGATTTACTGACTACATAATAAAATCATCAGATAAAGAAGAAATATTAAATAAAATAAATAAATACCTAAAATAAAATATCAAAAATTACTTGTAAAAAAGTAATTTTTATTGTATTATTATATTAGTGTAGAAGAAGTGAAAAGAGGGTAACAGTATGAGAATGAATAAAGAAGTGGTAATGGTACGTTTATCTGACATCATTCCTAATAGATTTCAACCAAGACTTACTTTTGATGAGGAAGCATTAAACGAACTTGCAAACTCAATAAAAGAGCATGGAATAATACAGCCTCTAATATTAAGGGATTTAGGTAGTAAATATGAAATAATTGCTGGAGAGCGTAGATACAAAGCTGCAACACTAGCGGGCCTTACTGAAGTACCAGCTATCGTAGGCTCAATGGATGATCAAACTAGCGCAGAACTTGCCTTGATTGAAAATATTCAAAGAAAAGACTTATCGGCAATTGAAGAAGCTAAATCCTATAAAAAAATATTAGATATGGGTAATTTTACTCAAGATGAACTTGCTAAAAGAATGGGTAAAAGCCAGTCAACTATAGCAAATAAAATGCGCCTACTTGCTTTAACAAATGAAGTTCAAGTGGCGTTAATGAATAACTTGATATCAGAACGTCATGCAAGATGCTTGCTACAAATAAAAGATGAAGATAAACAAAAAGAAGTATTAAATAAAATAATAACAGAAAGAATGAATGTTAGGGATACTGATGAATACATAAAAAACATGCTTGGTATAAGTAATGAAATGCCAAAAGAAGCAGTAACACCAGTAGTACCACCGGTTCAGGTGATGCCACAAGTAACTTCAGAAGAGCCAGTTGTACCAGCAGTTAATATATCAAATGAACCAAAAGCTCTAGATATTCCAGTACCTCCACAAGTAGAGAAAATAGAAGATAATCCTAATGTTTATGCACAAAATAAGAATGATTTCATTGATATAAATAAACTAAATGAAGTGAAAGCACCAGTAACATCTGCTCTTGAAGGACTAAATATTGTTGAGAATAAATCAGATATTTTTGATGGAAATACAGTGATGGTAGAAGATAAGAAGGAAAAGAAAATGATTGAAGTACCTAATGCAAAAGATGCAGAACAAGCACCAAATAGTATAAATAAAGTGAAATTAGCTACTGCAATCAGAATAGCAAAAGATGCATTAGATAGTATCACTGCGGCTGGCTATAATGTCACTATGGAAGAAGTAGATGGATTAACAGATTATCAAATAATAATAAAAGTTGAAAAATAAGAATAAAAAAAATAAATATCACTCATAATTAAAGTGAAAGGGTGATATTTTTTATATGAAAAAAATAATACTTATATTAACTTTAATAGTAGCAGCATTTATATATAAAGAAGTAAAAAATAACGATGTAATAATACCAGATACCGCAATAAGACTAAGGGTAATACCAAATAGTAATAGCACTTTAGATCAAAATATGAAAAATAAAGTAAAAAAGTATTTAGAAAATAATACCTATAATTTAATAAAGGATGAAGATAGTAAAGAAATAGCAAAAGAAAAGATAAAAAATAACATCCCTCTTATAGAGAAAAATGTAAAGCAAATATTTAACGAAAATAACTATGATATGACCTTTGACATAAACTATGGATTAAACTATTTTCCAGAAAAAGAATATCGTGGATTAAAATATAACGAAGGATACTATGAATCAGTAGTAATAAGTATTGGCAAAGCAGAAGGAGACAATTGGTGGTGCGTACTGTTTCCTAATTTATGTCTTGTTGATTTAGAAACAAAAGACAATGTAGAGTATAAATCTTGGATAGTGGAAAAGATAAATAAAATATTTTAATATAAAAAGCATACATTTAAATAGGTGATGATACTTGAAAATAATAACAATAATTTTAATTGCAGTAAGCCTATCAATGGATGCTTTTTCTTTGGCCTTAATATATGGTACACAAGAAATATCAAAGAAAGGAAAAATATTACTCTCTATAATTGTTGGATTATATCATTTTATAATGCCGCTAATAGGATTAAGCATAGGCATATTTGTAACAAATAAAATAATAATAAATACCAATATTCTAGTGGGCATAATCCTAGCATTAATAGCTATCGAAATGATTATATCAAGTTTCAAAGAAAAAGAAGAAAAATTTCTTTTAAGTATTCCAGGATATTTACTATTTGGACTATCAGTAAGCATTGATAGTTTAACTACAGGAATAGGCTTTCCTGCTATAACAGACAAATATGTAATATCCGCTTTGATATTTTCTGTAACAAGTTTATTATTTACATTTTTAGGACTAAATCTAGGTAATGTACTAAATAAAAAATATGGTAAAATATCTACCGTAATAGGAGGATCAATACTTCTAGTAATTGGCTTGTTATACATATTTAAATAGTGTAAAAATATGTAAATAAAATAATAAGTAATTGACTAAAATCAAAATAGATATTAAAATGAAATTAGGAAGGAGTACCCTATGAGTAAAATAAAAATAGAAGGCGGATATAAATTAACCGGAGAAATAGAAGTAAGTGGTGCTAAAAATAGTGCTGTAGCTTTAGTACCAGCAGCTATTCTTTGCGATGAAGAAGTAACAATTAGTAATGTACCAAATATTTCTGATATCGATTCACTTGAAGAAATATTAAATTATTTAAATGCCAAAATAACAAGAAAAGATGGAGTACTAACAATTGATTCATCAAACATTATAAATAAAGAAATACCAGAAGAAATGTCTCAAAAATTAAGAGCATCATATTACTTTATGTCATCATTATTAGGAAAATATAAGCATGTCGAAATGTATTTTCCAGGTGGTTGCACGATAGGCGAAAGACCTATAGATCAAACTTTAAAAGCATATCGTGCCCTAGGAGCAGTAGTAATTGAGGAAGGAAATAGATATATAGTAGATGCAGAAGAGTTAAAAGGAACTAAAATATACCTAGATATGCCAAGCGTAGGAGCTACAGTAAATACTATGCTTGCAGCAGTAAAAGCCAAAGGAAAAACAGTGATAGAAAACGTAGCCAAGGAACCAGAAATAGTAAATGTAGCAACTTTTTTAAATAACATGGGAGCCAAAATCAAAGGCGCAGGCACTAATGTAATTACCATAACTGGAGTAGACTATCTACATAAATCATTTCATGAAGTAATACCAGATCGTATTGAAGCGGGAACATATGTAATAATTGGTGCCCTTCTTGGAGAAAATCTAACTATTAAAAACTTAATACCATCTCATATTGAGTCATTAACATCAAAATTAATTGAAGCTGGAGTAGAAATGAGCATTAAAGAAGACTCAATAACAATAGAAAAAAGAGGTAAATATAAAGCGGTAAGCATAAAAACATTACCATACCCAGGCTTTCCAACCGATCTTCAGCAACCACTAATACCATTTTTAACCCAATGTCACGGAATAAGTACAGTTGAAGAAACAATATGGGAAAATAGATTCCAAAATATTTATGATACCAATCGCATGGGAGCAAATATAATTGTCAAAGACAATAGAATAGCCAAAATAAAAGGAGTTACAAAACTAACAGGTAAAAATGTAACCGCAACAGATCTTCGAGGAGGAGCTTCTATGTTGATATGTGGTCTAATCGCAGAGGGTATAACAACAATAGATAATGTAAAATATATCTTAAGAGGATACGATGATATCTGTGGCAAACTTTCAAAAGTAGGTGCTAAAATAGAGCTAATTTAAATATACTGAAGTAGGTGAACTATGAAAAAAGTATTTTTAATATTAACTCTTTTTCTATCATGCTACTTTGTATATACAAAAACAGAAGGAAATAAGAAAAATTATTTAGTAATTGGAGATTCATTATCAAAAGGAATAAATGAATATGGTGTTACATCTTATGGATATAGTGATTTTACAAGAGACTTTCTAGAGAAAAATCATCTACTAAAAAACTATAATAATTCATTCACAAATATCGATTATAAAGTATCAGATATTGTAACAATCTTAGAATATAATAAAAGTAAAAACGGTATTACATTAAATAGATTAATTAAAGAAGCAGACATAATTACCATGTCTATAGGAATACAAGAAATTTATTATAAAATTGATAAAAACAATCAAAATATATATACATATATAGATACTATGATAAATAGTTACAATAAAATATTAAATTATATTAATAAATTTCATCATGATAAAGTATATATATTAGGCTATTACAGTATAGCTAGTATTAATAAAGACATTATAGACTATGCCAATTATAAATTAAAAGAATTAACTAAAAAATATAATTATACATATATAGACCTATCTAAAATATTAGATAATAATCCTACGTATATCAGTCAAATTAATAATAATTACTTACCAAATATTAAAGGTTATGAAAAAATTTCACAAATAATAGTTGAAAATTTAAAAAATAACTGATATAATATACCATGTAATTTTATTACTATGACTTTTTTGTCATGGCGGAAGGAGAGAGAATAATGAAAAAGAATATTCATCCAAATTATGTAAAAGCTACTGTTACTTGTGCTTGCGGAAATACTTTTGAAACTGAATCAACAAAAGAAAATATTCAAGTTGAAGTATGTTCTAAATGTCATCCATTCTATACTGGAAAGCAAAGTACAGCATCTAAAAAAGGACAAGTTGAAAAATTCAACAAGAAATTTGGTTTTAGTACTGAAAAATAATGTGATAATCTCACATTTTTTTATTTGCTAAAAAATTAACTTTGAGTTAACAAAATATTTTTTATTTAACGAAAAAGTAATATTACAAAGAAAAGAAACTTTTCATTTATAAAAAATAAAAATGTCCAAAAATTTAATTTAAAATAATAGTTGCAACAAACTATTTTTATGTGATATAATACCCTTGAAGTGATGGAAAATGTCGAAGAAAATAAATAAGATAAAAATAAAAAAAGAATTTAACAAAATAAAAAATGACTATTTGTTAGTTACATCTTTTATTATATTCAATTTAATAAACGGTCTTATATTAAGAGGAGTAACAGTAAAAAATATATTTAGTCTGCCACCATTATTTATAGATTTTGGACTATTAATACTTATATCATTAGTAGCCCTGGCATTCAAAAGAAAAAACAGAATAAAGTATTTTATGATAATGTCAGTTATATTAACCCTAGTGTGTTTAATAAATAGCATATACTATCACTATTATAGTTCATTTGCTTCTGTAGCACTTTTATCTAATCTTGTCTATGCTAAAGATGTTGGAGACGCTATATTTGAAAATGTGTTAAAACCAGTAGATTTAATATATGTCTGGTGCCCACTAGCAGTTTACCTATCGTATTACTTTCTTAATAAAAAGAAGTACTTTACTAAAGAATTAAAGTCAAATAAAAAGCTAATACTATCATCAGTAATTACAGCATTATCATTTTGGGTTCTCGCAGTAATTATTATGCCACTTAGTGCTTGGGGAGGTTTCTATAAGTTATGGAATAGAGAATCCGTTGTAATAAATTACGGAATATATATATATCAAATAGATGACATAATACAAAGCATATCACCAAAAATAAACTCGGCGTTTGGTCATGATGCAGCACTTAAAGAGACAAAAGACTACTATGATAATCATGAATATAAAAAAATAAAAAATGAATATACAAATATTTTTGAAGGTAAAAATGTTATAGTAATACATGCTGAAAGCATGCAGGAATTTGTTATGGAACTTAAATTTAACAATAAAGAAGTTACACCAAACTTAAATAGATTAAGTAAAGAAGGAATATTCTTTAGTAATTTTTATTCACAAGTAGGTGTTGGCACAAGTTCAGATGCGGAATTTACGTTTAACACATCACTTATGCCTTCAACTAAGGGTACGGTTTTTGTAAACTTTTTTGATAGAGAATATATTTCAATACCAAAACTATTAAAAGAAAAAGGTTATTATACATATAGTATGCATGCTAACACTGGGGAATTTTGGAATAGAAATATTATGCATAAGAGTTTAGGATATGATAAGTTTTATAGTAAAGATTCATATGTTATAGATGAGACAATAGGCTTAGGTCTATCAGATAAATCTTTCTTTAGCCAATCAGTAGATATTATGAAAAAAATAAAAGAAACTGAAGGAACACCATTTTATAGTACATTAATAATGTTATCTAATCATACACCATTTAGTGATTTAGAATTAATGCCTGAATATCCAACAACAATAGATGTAGAATTAGATAATCAAACAATAACTAGAGAATATTTAAATAATACTAAATTAGGTAATTATATAAGATCAGTTCATTATGCAGATGAAGCAATTGGAGAATTTATAAACAAACTTGATAGTGAAGGATTACTTGATAACACAGTATTAGTAATATATGGTGATCATGATGCCAGAATGGATAAAGATGAATTCAATTTACTTTATAATTATGACCCAGTTAATGATCGAATAAAAGATGAAACAGATGAGGGGTATGTACCATTTAATGATTATGATTATGAATTAAATAAAAAAGTTCCATTTATAATATGGACGAAGGATAAAGAATTTAATAAAAATGTTTATACCCCTATGGGCATGATAGATGTACTTCCTACATTAGGAAATATGCTTGGAATTCATAGTAATTATCAATTAGGTAATGACATATTTAACTTAAAAGACAATACAGTTACATTTATAGATGGATCATATTTAACATCAAGTATATACTATAGTGCTCCAAAAGGAGAAATATATCCTATAAGTAATGAACCAATAAGTGAAGAGTACATACAAAGAGGAATAGAACAGTCATCAAATTTAATAGACATATCAAACAATATAATTTCTTATGACCTAATAAAAGAATTAGAGGGGAAAAATAACTAGAAAGAAGTGAAAGAAATGATTAAGTTTGTAATTTGTGAAGATAGCAATGAAGCACTAGAAACTGCTGGTAAATATGTAGTAAAAACAATGATGAAGTATGATATTGAGTATAAAATATTAAAGTTCAATGAATACAATAGCAAGTTTAAAAAGGTAATGAATGACGATACAGATATAAAAATATATATTCTAGATATAGAATTACCAATAATAAGTGGATTAGAAATAGCCTCAGAGATAAGAGAAACCGATGATGAAAGTATAATAATATTTGTTACAGCTCATTCAGAATGTAAAAATGATATATTTTATTCAAGACTTGGTGCAATAGATTTTATATCAAAATATAATAGATATGAAGAAAGACTCGCAGATACTATCACATATGTAATAGATAAAATGTATAAAAAAAGAGTATTAAGTTTCACCTATAATTATGTTCAAACAAAACTTAGATATAAAGAAATAAATTATATAGAAAAAGCCCCATCTCAAAATAAATGTATAATACATGAAGTTACTGGAGAAGAGAAATATATAACAACATCTATAGTAAAACTAAAAAGTAAATTAAAACCTATGTTCTATCAGACTCATAAATCATGTTTGGTAAATTTAGATAATGTCAGAGAAATAGATTATTCAACCTCTACAATATATTTTAAAAATGGAGAAACAACAAATTTGATTGCTCCTTCAGCAAGAAAGAGGTTGAAGCAAATTGTCGGAGAATTTTAAAATGCTATTAAGCAGTACATTATTAATACTAACTTTATACATATTTGGAAGAATAGTAATAGTAAATCGTAGACATAAAAACATGATGGTAGATATACTAATAATATTAGGATTTATATTATTAAACATCCTGGTATTCAAATATACAAAAGGTACAATAAAAACTATAATTACTTGTCTATTATATGCATCATTATTTTTCTGCATATTTAACATAAAACTAAGTAAATCAATCTTTACTTCAATAGTGTATGTAATCCTGTTAGTCATACCTGATTTAATTGTAACGCTTGGAGTAATATTAATTGTTGGAAAAGAATACTTTTATGAAAACTTTGCTGGTAGTATATTAAGTAATGTATTGGTTTGTTCATTAATTATAGCAATAACATTTATTTCAAAAAAGCCATTAAGAAAGCTAGCAAATTATAAATTATCTGAGAATAAGAAGATTGTTGTGATATCAATATTAGCTGTTATTTTTACTGCGGTATTTTTCTATAAATTCGCAACTGGATATAAGATGAATCAAGATGTATTGATATATCTAGTATCTATGTTTGCATTTATAATTATATTATTTACTTTATTTAGGCAGAGAATAGATAATGAAAATGTATCTAAAAAATATGATGAACTTCTTGATGTGATGAAAAATTATGAAAGTGATATTGAAGATCAAAGAACACTAAGACACGAAACTAAAAATGAGTTTGCTACCATTAAATGCAAACTTCAAGATAAAGAAGACAACAAAACAATTATTGAATATATTGATAGTGTTATAGGTGATAAAGGAAAGGCAAGCAGTACAAATTATTCCAAGTTTAAATATCTACCTTCAAATGGATTAAAAGGCTTTTTCTATTATAAATGTACAGAGGCTGAGAAGAAAGGTATAAGTGTATCAGTTAATATTTCTAAACAGATTGAAAATTCATTTTTAATGGATATTGAGACTAAAGATTTTAAAGATTTAGCTAGAATTATTGGAGTTTACTTAGATAATGCCATCGAAGCAAGCTCTACATCTGAAGATAAGAAACTTGGAATAGAAATGTATTTGATTAAAGAAAAGATAGAAATAATTATTACTAATACATTTAATAATGAAATTAATCTAGATAAAATTGGTAAAGAATCATTTAGTACTAAAGGTAAACATAGAGGTCATGGATTATTACTAGTAAAGAAAATACTAAGTGAAAATAACAGATTCGAAGCCAAGAAGGAAATAAGAGGTAATATCTATATTCAAAGTTTGAAAATATCTGAAAATAAAGAATAAATAAAAAGAATTATGATGAGTAGTCATAGTTCTTTTCATAAGTTGTAAAATTATTTAATTAATGACTTTGGCATTTTAGGTTCGTCAGCAAGCCATACCCAGCAAGCCTTAGAACCAGTTGAAGCAGCTAGAGAACCTATCCAAGATAAAAATGATGTAAACATAAACGATACCTCCTATACATATTTTTCCATATTAACTATACAACTCATTATAAGTTTTATAGTTATCATATGGTAAATGAAACATCCTATAAGTCAATGGATGGATCATCAACATCGAATCCAAAAGCCCCAAACTTAAAGCAGTACTAACATTACTATCTCTTAAAATAATAACTAATATTAAGAATATAGAACTATTAATAACCGTAATAATTTTATAAATTTTTCTCTTTTTAGTATTTACTAAAGGTCTTTTATATGTATCTGCAGGTGCATAAATAACTAAAAATATATAAGATATAGCACTAATGATAGCTTTAACGTAGAAACTAACATCTACATACTTAAATAGTAATGCTCCACCAATAAATAGTGTTATAGATATTATATAACATTGCCAGCTTTCCTTAGCATGCATACCAAATGCTGTTGTTCTGATGATATTATATAGTATCATAATTATTAACATTTCTTTAAATACATTTAGAACTAAGGCAATTAAAGAAATAACAATAGTTTTAGTAACCATAATATACAAAGATTCAAGTCCATATTCAATAATTTCGAGCTTTTCATCATCATAGTTAGGATATTTTTTCTTAATACAATTCATGGTATTCTTTAAAAACTTCTTTCTCATACCTTATCACGCTTCAATTATATCATTTAATTATTATAACTTATTCTCATCAATAGATACAGATATTAATGAGTAAGAATACATATATAATAATTAACTAAAAGTTAACCTGTTTTTAATAATAAAAAAGTAAAACTGACAAAAATAAAAATACTATATAGTACTTGTTATAAATAAAAAAAAATAGTATAATGTAATAGAGGTGAAAAGATAAAATGGACACATGGCAATATATAGTAATTGTGGTAGTATTATTAATAATAGCTCTTGCTATAATTAAAATGAATAAAAAAGATGTAAAATTAGAGTTTAATAAATTAGTAGACTTACTAGGAGGAAAAGATAATATCTTAGATACTGAAGTAGATATGTCTAGATTCAAAGTAACTTTAAAAGATATAACAAAAGCAAACAAAGAAGGAATTGTTAAACTAGGCGCAAAAGGCGTTGTAGAAATAGATGACCAATTAAAAATAATTTTAGGAAATGATGCTAAAAAAATAAAAAAATACATTGATGAATTGAAATAAAGAGCAAAATTTTACAAAAAGCTCTTTTTTTTGACAAGATTCGACAAAATTCGACAAAAATAAAATATATAATATCTTTAAGAGAAAGAAGGATATTATGAATATAGAAATTTTTGAAGATATAATACTAAATATAGTATTAATTATTTTTCCAATATTAGTGTATTTAGTTTTAGTATGTTATAAGGATGACATCAGCAATAATTATAATAATTTATTACTTAGTGTTTCATTAATTAGTTCACTTTATTTATGCCTTAGATTTGGAATAATAGATGGAAATAGTAAGGTATTATTATTTTGTAATATTCCTATAGTAATATCATTAATGAAAAAGAAAACTCTATTAGCAGTTTTATTAGCATTAATAAATATATTATATTGTGTATTTTTATACAAAAATATTTGTTTAATAGTAGGTATAAAGTATTTAACATATTTTATATTATATGCCTGCGCAAGAAAAAGAAAATTAAGCACAGAAAGCTTTATTCTTTCAATAGCGGTTCTTCAAGGATTTTTTCTTTCATTTGAATATTTTTTTAAAGATCTGGATTTAACACTAAATAGTTTTATAGAATTAATTATATTAGTTTTTATATATTATTTTATTTCATTCTTAATATTATATATATTTAAGATAATAGAGAAAGTAAGAGAATTAAATAGATCAATAGAGTTATTAGAAAAAGATAAAGTAATAAAAGAATCATTATTCAAATTAACACACGAAATAAAAAATCCACTAGCGGTCATTAAAGGTTATCTAGATATGTTCAATATAGATAATAAAGAAAAATCATTAAAATATTTAAGCATTATGCGTGAAGAAGCAAATCGTAGTTTAAACATAATAACTGACTTTCTAGAATTCAACAAAATTAAAATAGTTAAAACTGAGATAGATTTAAATTTACTTCTTGAAGATGTTTATGATTCATTTAAGATAATTTTAAATAAGAAAAATATTAAATTAATTTATAATGACAGAGAAGATGAAGAGATATATTTTGAAGGAGATTATGAAAGATTAAAACAAGTATTAATTAATGTACTAAAAAATAGTGTTGAAGCAATAAAAGATAAAGGTAAAGTAGAAATATCAAGCAATATTTATAAAAGATATATTGATATTATTATTGAAGATGATGGTATAGGAATGAGTGAAGATACACTAAAGCAATTAAAAACAATGTTCTTCACTACTAAATTAAATGGTAGTGGACTTGGAGTATGTTTGTCTAACGAGATAATAAAAGCACATAATGGAGAGTTAATATATACATCAAAAGAAGGTGTAGGAACGAAAGTGACAATAAGATTACCAAAATAGTAATCTTTTTACTTTAATTAACCGCTAATATTTGGTATAATATATATCTAAAGGAGAATGAACTATGGAAGATATATTTACAAAAAATTTACCATTTATTGATTTACATGGTTATGATATAGAGTCAGCCAGAGTAGCAACAAATGATTTTATTAATGATAATATAATACTAAAAAATAAAAAAATATTAATAATACATGGAAAAGGAAAAGGACTAGTTAAGTCATCAGTACATAATGCACTTTCTAAAAGAAAAGAAGTATCAAAGTATTATACTGATGGATTAAATAATGGCTGCACAATAGTCCATCTAAATATTGACAACTAGTTAGCTGTATGCTATAATAGGAGACAATTTTAGGGAAGGTATTGTATGCTTGACGATAAGATTATTAAACTAGTAAAAGAAATAAGCACACTAGCACGGCAAATAGTACTGATAATCATTCTCATAATAATATTTTTAATTATATTATTCATTGAAGCAATATAGTTCCAAAGGGAGGTTTTAAGTTATGGAAAATGATGAAAGAAGAATAAGTTGGCTAAGTCTTTTTATTAAAATAGTAATAGCATTTGCTTTCATATTAATAATTGTATGGTTAGTATCAAAACTAATAAATAGAAATAAATTATCTGATACATTCAAAAACAATATTAATAATATGGAAACAGTAGCAGTTAAATATTTTAAAGATATAGACTTACCTACTAAACAAGGAGAAAGTATTAAAATAACGCTTGATGAAATGATAGAAAAAGAATTAATTGTATCTGCACAAACAAGTGAAGGAGAAAAATGTAATACTAAAACTAGTTATTCAAAAATTACTAGAAAGAAAGATAATTATGAAGTAGAAACAAGACTAGAATGTGGTAAAGAGGAAAATACTATTACTAGAAAATTTAGCATCAAAGATTGTAGAAATTGCACTACTGATACTAAGAATAACAACACTAAAAATAATAGCACAAAAGATAATAATACCAATAATAATAGTGCCAATAGTACTAATAATACTAATAACAATAATAGTACAAATACTACTGGAGTTACCTACTACGAATATGTAAAAGAATGGACTACATATACTAAGTGGATGAAAGGTAACAAGACAGGAGATAATATTGAAAATAAATATGAATATTATGGTACTGCTGAAAAAACTTACTATTCACTAGGAGTAATAAATAAAAAAGATATTAAAAATAACACTATTGAATATAGATTAAAATTAAATGATGTACCAAATAGTAAATACTACTTTACTACTATTAAAGAATCTTCTTATTATAATGATGAAAAAGAATTTACTACTGATAAGAGTATATCAGTGGTAAGAGATAGCAATTTAACTATAGATAATATTGAAGAATATTCATTAAAAGAAAATAACTTTACCTATAAGTTAACACCATATTACTATAAAGGAACTTTCTACATAAATGTAAAAGTAAACATAAAATCACTAGAGGGAATTAAAACTACTAAAGATAAGTATTTAATTCCAATCAAGATTACTGTAAAATTTAATTCAGGCGACATAGTAACAACTAAACCTGAAGGAAGTTATGATACAATTACTTATTATAGATATATTCAAAAAAATAGAGATGTAATTTGGTCAGCAGATAATTATGTTGAAGGATATACCAAGACAGGAAATACTAAAGTACAATAAAAAAGTTAGCATCAGCTAGCTTTTTTTAATACCTTATCAACAATTCCATAATTTAGTGCTTCATCACTATCCATAAAATAATCTCTTTCTGTATCATTATCAATAGTATCAATATCTTTACCAGTATTATCAGAAAGAATTTTATTAAGTTTCTTCTTTAATTTCAATATTCTTTCAGCAGCTATTTTAATTTCAGTTGCTTGTCCTTGTGCCCCTCCTAAAGGCTGATGAATCATAACTTCTGCATTAGGAAGAATGTATCTTTTACCTTTTTCTCCAGAAGATAATAGAAATGCCGCCATTGAAGCTGCCATACCTACACATATTGTGGATACATCACTTTTAATAAAATTCATCGTATCAAATATAGCCATCCCTGCTGTAATAGATCCACCAGGAGAATTAATATATAGACTAATATCATCATTATTTAAACTATCCAAATATAATAGCTGTGCTACCACTATATTAGAACTATTATCAGTAATCTCACCGTTTAATATAATAATTCTATCTTTAAGTAGTCTAGAATAGATATCATAAGCTCTTTCTCCCATTTCATTCTTTTCTATAATAGTTGGAACTAAGTTCATATTTATCACCTACAAATAGTATAATATATAATGTAGGTTAATATACCAAAAAAAGTATGACAAAAAATGCACTTATATGGTATAATTAATTTATAGAGTAGAAGGAGGAAGCACATGCAAACAATAATAATAACATTAAATAACGGAAAAAAGGAAGAATATGTAAAAGGTATAAAAGTAAAAGAAATATTAAATAAAATGTCTAAAGAAGAAAGAGAAGATGCTATACTTATAAAATACAATAATAAAAAAGTAGATTTAGAAACAGAACTTAAGAAAAATGGTACATTGCAAATATATGATATAAACACTCTTGAAGGAAATAGAATCTATGAAAGAGGACTACTATATTTATTTATCTATGCTACTAATAATGTTTTAGGAAAAGATACCAAAGTAATAGTAAAACATTCTATCGATAAAGGAATATTTTGTAAAATAGATAAAGAATTAGAAGATAAAGATGTATTGGAAATAAAAAAACAAATGAAAGAACTAGTCTCTAAAAACATTCCATTTACCAAAATGGATACAACGAAGTATGAGGCGATAGAATACTTTAAAAGTATCAAAAGGGAAGATAAAGCCAAAACACTATTTTATGACCCATCAAAATATGTATCATTATATAAATTAGATGAAAATTATAATTATATAGTAGGAGATCTTCCACCATCAACAGGGGTACTAAAATACTTTGATTTATCATTAATAAAAGATAAAGGAATAGTAGTACGTTTTCCATCAATATATGATAATAAAAAAGTAAAAAGATATACCCATCATACTAACTATTTCAATACTCTTGAAGAGTATTCGACATGGGGTAACAATCTAAATATAAATAATATCGGAGAGTTAAACGACTATATAACTAGTAGTAGTAATAAACCAGCAGATATCATTCAGCTATCAGAAATAATGCAAGATTATAAATTACTTAGTATAGCAGAGCAGATAGTTCTAAACAAAGAAGACTATAAAATAATATTATTATCAGGACCATCAAGTTCAGGAAAAACTACTAGTGCTATGAAATTATCTTTATATTTAAAAAGTCTAGGACTAAATCCAACTCATTTATCATTAGATGATTACTTTCATGAACGAGCAGAAACCCCACTAGGAGAAGATGGTAAACCAGACTTCGAATCAATAACAGCTATAGATATAAAGTTATTTGATAATCAGATAAGTAAATTATTAAAAGGTACAAAAGTAACGGTTCCAACATTTAATTTTATTGATGGTAAGAAAGAGTATAAAAGAACTGTTGAGTTAAAAGAAAATGACATCTTAATAATTGAGGGATTACATGCTTTAAATGAAGAACTACTAACAAATATACCAAGGAAAAAGAAATTTAAAATATATGTAAGTCCATTAACATATTTAAATATAGACAATGATAATAGAATAAGTATGACAGATATAAGGTTATTAAGAAGAATGGTAAGAGATAATAGAACAAGAGGATATTCTCCATCAGTAACACTTGGTACTTGGATGAAAGTTAGAAGTGGTGAAGAGAAACATGTTTTCCCATATCAAGACAATGCAGATGCTTTATTTAATACCAGTCTAGCCTATGAACTATCAGTCTTAAAAACATATGCAGAGCCATTATTATTTTCCATAAAAGAAGATAATCCAGAATATCAGACTGCTCAAAGATTAATAGAACTATTAAAATTCATTTTACCAATTCCAAGTGAATCAGTACCAAAAACATCAATACTAAGAGAATTTATTGGAGGTAGTTATTTTGAATAATAAAAAGCATATATATTAATAGGTGTAATATGAATAAATACAAACTATTAATATTAATATGCTTTTTTCTTATAACCATAACTCTTCCTAAAGTAACTGCTAGTGTAAATAGTATGAATTTGTTAGGTAAGGTAATAATTTTAGATTCTGGTCATGGTGGTGTTGATGCTGGAGCCACTGGTAATCAAATAATAGAAAAAGATTTAAATCTAATATTAACAAGAAAATTAGAAAAAGAGTTAGTTTCTCGCGGAGCCACAGTCTATCTAACTAGAGAGGATGATAAAGACTTATCCACAACTACTGTTAATAGAAAAAGAAGTGACCTTTATAACAGAGCTAAATATATAAATAAAATATCCCCAGATATGTATATATCAATTCATTTAAATTCTGTAACAAATTCATCATGGAGAGGTCTTCAAGTGTTTTATACTACTAAAAACGAAGAAAACAAACTAATCGCCGAAACAATAACCAATCATTTAAAAGAAAGCATATCCAATGTAAGAGAAATAAAAAAAGATAATACTTACTATATGTATAAACACATAACATCACCAGGAGTTCTTATTGAAGCAGGCTTTATTTCCAATCCAAATGATAGTTATTTATTGCGAAATAAAGAGTATCAAGATAAATTAATATCATCAATCGCAGATTCCATAGAAATTTATTTCCAAAAAAATTAAAAAACACTTTCAAAAAAGTCAAAAATAGTATATACTCATAATAGGTGATAGTATGCAAAAGATATATCTAAAATATGACGAATATACACCACCAGTAGAATGTGATTATGGCTTTATAAAAGAAATGTTGTATTTGGGTTTTTTATATCCCTTAAAAAAGAGAAACTATAAAATGTATTATATTATGATCCTAACAGAGGTATCGGTATCGGCATTAATAATGACCTTTATACCATTCAAATTAGGTATATTACTAACAGTTGCCATGTTATTTTTGATAAATCTTTTATTCGCAGCAAACTATAATATGATAGTAATTGAAGACTTACTAAAAAAAGGATATGTACCATTAGATTATACATCATCCAATATATTAATAAAAAAAGGAATATACTTTAAACTACAATAATAATTAAATTGTATAGAGTATATTCTTTTTTAATATTTAAAATATTTATATTCCATCTTTAAATCACAGTCCATACCAGTACCGTAATCGAGATTACCAAATAATTTTTCTATTTTTTTATTATCAATTTTTTTATCATTTAACATCTTATCAATTTCATTAATGATTTTAACTGCTTTAACTAAAGCTATATCGTATAAGTCAAAAAAGGAATAGCTAAATTCTTCACCAGTACATGGATGCTTCCAAGTATTATTATCAAGATTCAAATATTCTAAATGGCTATTTGGGTTAACATGAAAAGATAATTCTTTCTTTTTAACAAACTTATCACCACATACTATATCCATAATAGAATAAACACACTTTTTTATACCAACTTTATCATAATTAAATACATGGTAAAACTTCTTCATATCCTTTAAACACTTATAATAAATAGTACTGGCATTATCAAAGCCATATACATCCTTAACAACTTTATCAATAGTATCTTTTAGTTCATCATTAAATTCATCAAATTTAAATATTTCATTATATACTTTATATTTTCTTGGCATAATATTTTCTCTTTGATAAATAAGATATATATCTGTATAGTATTCCATTTTTTCATGCATACCATTATATTTATAAGTACTCTTATTTTTGTCATCATATCTACCAGCCATATATATAGTAAAAGGATGAACAATACTATCTAAAGCAAAATGACATATTTGCCCATATAAATAAGACATAACCATAGCAT
Organism: uncultured Bacilli bacterium; assembly: GCA_934101345.1. Taxonomy (GTDB): domain Bacteria; phylum Bacillota_I; class Bacilli_A; order RF39; family UBA660; genus CAG-302. The sequence continues at coordinate 2,613 of CAKOQV010000014.1, read as the reverse complement.
TATCATTATAATTCATTTTATTAATATAATTAATTAGTGTAACAAAATGTTTATTAACTAGACTATGCTGCATAGAAGTGTTGATTTTATGGATATCTTTAGCCGTCTTAGAAAGATGAAAATCATAAAAGAAATAAGGGTCTGGTCCTTGTCCAAATACCTTTAAATAATTCAGATTAATCTTATTTTTATTTTTAACTCTATTATATACATCACTAGCAAAATAACTATGTGTCATTGAACTTGGCATTTTATCGCCTCCTAAATAATTATATCATTTTTTATCAAAAATATATATCAATTTTTTCAAATCTATGGTATACTTTATTACAGAATAATGGGGATGAGTACAGATGGAAAAGAATTTTAAAACAATAGACGAACAAATTGAAATACTGAAAGAAAAAAATCTCATAATTGAAGATGAAGAGACAGCTAAAGAAATATTGCTGAGAGAAAATTACTTCTTTTTAATGGGATATCGTCATGTATTTATGATTTCTTCTAAAGAAAGAAAATTTATTCCTGGTACAACATTTACAGAAGTTTACTCATTATTCACATTTGATAGGAATTTTAGAAATATAATATTTAAAAATGTTTTAGTTATCGAAAACCAATTGAAATCCGTTCTATCGTATCAACTATCTAAAAAATATGGTTATAAGGAGAAGGACTACTTAAATCCTAAGAATTTTACAAATGACCATAGTAAATCACGAAGGGTGCACGATTTAATAGATAAAATGAAAAGACAAATAAGAATAAATGTTGGTACCCATGCTGCCACTATGCACTATATGAATAACTATGGTTACATACCAATGTGGGTATTAGTAAAAGTATTATCGTTTGGTATTGTTTGTGAACTATATACAATATTAAAAGAAGAAGATAAAATAGAAATAGCGGAAGTATTTAATACTACACCATCAGTCCTTGAGGACATTCTAGTAATATTATCTAACTATCGTAATTTATGTGCTCACGAAGATATTGTCTTCGAACATCGTACTGAAAGAGTGGTGCCAGATACCGAATATCATGAATATATGAATATACCAAAGATGGATGGTGAATACATTTATGGTAAGAATGACTTATTTGCAGTAATAATCATCTTTAAAATACTACTTAATGAAAGTAATTTTAGACTGATGATGAAAGAAGTAGAATACGAGATAGAATTACTAGATGGTAGAATAGATATCATACCAATAAGTAAAATATTAGATAGAATGGGATTTCCAAAAGATTACATGGAAATAATAGGAAGGTGATAATAAATGAAAAAAAATAAAATATTAATACCATTACTAGTATTTGTAGCTTTTATAGGAGGTGCAGCATGGTCATATTTAGTTATAAAACAATTAGACCATGGAACAATATTAACTTCTGGTAGTGGAGGAAATTATACAATAAATGAAAATAGTATATCAGCAGCAGTTGATAAAGTATATGATGCTACTGTAGTAGTGGCTAGTTATAAAGGAGAAACATTAGTATCAACAGGTACAGGTTTTGTATATAAAACAGATGGCTCGACATCTTATATAATGACTAATAATCATGTTGTGTCAGGCGGAGATTCTGCTAAAGTAATCTTTAGTGATGGTACTTCAGCAGATACTAAAATACTAGGAGGAGATACATATGCTGATATAGCAGTATTAACAGTATCTACTTCAAGTATAAAGCAAGTAGCAAAACTAGGAAACACAGAAAACATGAAATTAGGAGACACAGTATTTGCAGTAGGTGCCCCTCTAGGAGATACCTATAGTGGTACAGTAACTAAAGGAATACTATCAGGAAAAGATAGATTAGTAGAAGTGAGTTTAAATGGAACTACTAGTGATTACTATATGAAAGTATTACAAACTGATACAGCTTTAAATCCTGGTAACAGTGGTGGACCATTATGTAATGTTAATGGTGAAGTAATTGGTGTTAACTCATTAAAATTAACTCAAGAAACCAGTGGTACGTCAAGTTATAGTGTTGAAGGAATGGGATTTGCAATACCAATTGAAGATGCTCTATACTATGCTGAAACAATAGAAAAAGGTGGAAGTATAAAGAGACCATACATTGGTGTTAGTATGCTAGACATAACTAATAGTTATTACTTATGGCAGGCTAAAATAACTATACCTGATAATGTTAAAGCCGGAGTAGCAGTAGTGGATGTTGAATCTAACTCACCAGCAGATAAAGCAGGTATTAAGAAAGGTGATATAATCACTAAGATTGAAAATGATGATATATCATCAGTAGCTAAATTAAGATATGAACTATATAAACACTCTCCTGGAGATAAAATAACAGTTACATATAATAGAAATGGTAAAGAATTAAAGACAGAAGTAACACTTGAAGAAAGTAAATAGTTACTTCTTTTTTTTGTATCCCCTTGAGCCTAAGGTCTCAAGGAGGCTTGATAGAGCCTAGGTCTCTATCAAGAACAATTTTGGTAAAAACACTTGAAAAATATGTATTTCTATGATACACTAATGCTGATTTTGAGGGGAGTTAAATTAATATGGAAAATAGAAAAATTTCTAAAATAATTGAAGAGGTAAATGAAGTGGTGTCTTCAATGACGCCTGC
>CAKOQV010000013.1 GCA_934101345.1 uncultured Bacilli bacterium | reverse complement strand
CTAGATGTGATAGCATACATGATAGAGATTATAATGCTGCGAACAATATACTAGATAAGGGAATAGAATTATTACTTGTCTAATTAAATTATATATAGGGTAGGAACTATCCGAGTTTATGTCTCTTTACATTAATAATGGTATTATTAAATGGAGAAAATTCTAATAGCGATGTTAGAAGCATGCGATTTTAAATCGTGTGAGGTTCACAGAATATATTTAAGAGGAGAAAATATAATGACAATAACTTCAGTAAATAATGAACACATTAAAGAATTGTGCAAATTAAAAGAAAAAAAATATCGTGATACTACCAATTTGTTTTTAGTAGAAGGAGAACATTTGGTTAATGAAGCATTAAAAAAAGATTTAATTGAAGAAATAATAGCTTTAGAAGGAGAAAAACTTACAATTGATAGAAATATTACATATGTTACCAGTACTGTAATGAAAAAATTATCTGATTTAAATAGTTATCCAAATGTAATAGGAGTAGTTCGTAAAACAGAAAAAAATATTATTGGTAGGAGGATACTAGCTCTTGATGATATCCAAGATCCAGGTAATCTTGGTACTATAATAAGATCTGCTGTTGCATTTAATATAGATACTCTAATACTCAGCCCTAAAACAGTAGACTTATATAATTCAAAAGTAATTAGAGCTACCCAAGGAATGATATTTAATTTAAATATTGTTACAAGAGATTTGAATTCAACTATCAAATCATTAAAAAATGATAACTATTTAATACTTGGTACTGATGTAAATAATGGTACAGATATAAGAAGCATTAATAATTTAAATAAATTCGTTTTAATAATAGGTAACGAAGGGCAAGGAATGAGTAAAGAACTAAGCACATTATGTGATAAAAACATATATATAAAAATGAACGAAAGGGTAGAAAGTTTGAATGCTGCCGTAGCAACTTCAATTATTCTATATGAGATAAACAATGGAATTAATTAAAATAGGAAAAATTGTTAATACCCATGGTATTAAGGGAGAACTTAGAATATTATCAAAGTTTCCATATAAAGAAAAAGTATTTATAAAGAATATGAAAGTTTATATTGATAAGAAAAATATAGAAATTATTAATACTTATCGTAAACATAAGAACTTCGATATGGTAACATTTGAAGGATATTCAAACATAAATGAAGTTCTTAAATATAAAGGTAAAAACATTTATATAAATAAAGATGATATTACTTTAGGCCAAGAAGAATACTTAGATGAAGACATTATTGGAATGACTGTAATATATAAAGATGCAGAAAAGGGAAAAGTTAGTGCTATAGAAAGATATGACAAAAATACTTTACTTAAGATAGATACCAATAACAAATATTATTTAATTCCATATAACTATAACCTAATTGATAAAGTTGATATTAGTAGTGGAAAAATATATATTAAAAATATAGATGGATTATTTGACTAATTAATTAACTTTTAGTATAATAACTATTAGTTTAATGGTGGTGATTATAGTGTTAATAGATATACTTACTTTGTTTCCAAATATGTATGATAATTTTTTAACAGAGTCAATTATAAAGAGGGCAATTGATAGCGGAAAGGTTAAAATAAAAGTACATAATATTAGAGATTATACTGTATACAATAACAATCAAGTTGATGATTATCCTTATGGTGGCGGTAATGGTATGGTACTTATGTGTGATCCAATCTTTCGAGCTATAGACACATTAAAAGATGAAAATACACTAGTCATAATGATGACTCCATCAGGTAAATTATATAAAGAGCAAATAGCTTATGACTTATCAAAAAAAGAACACATAATAATATTATGTGGACATTATGAAGGCTTTGACGAGAGAATAAAAAGTATTGTTGATTTAGAGTTATCCATAGGAGATTATGTCTTAACTGGAGGCGAACTTCCATCAATGGTAGTAGTTGATTCAGTAGTTAGGTTAATAGATGGTGTAATTAGCAGCGGATCCCTTACTAGTGAAAGTTTTACAGATAACTTACTTGATTATCCTAACTATACTAAACCTTCTGAATATCGCGGTTTAAAAGTTCCAGAAGTTTTACTTAGCGGTCATCATAAGAACATTGAAGAGTTTAGAAATAGGGAAAGAATAAGATTAACCAAAGAAAACAGACCAGATCTATTAGGGGGGAAGCAATGAATAAGAATTATTTTATAAGTAAAGATAATAAAAATGGTGAAGTAGTTTACTTAGAATACAATAAAAATGGTTATAATGTTAAACCAAAAGTAAAAAAAGATGATGCTATTGAAGTTAATAAAATAGTATTTGTATCACCAACATTAACTGAAAAACTAATTAAGAAAAAAATAAACAATAAAATATCTAGATTACTACTTGAATTAAATACAAGTTATGATGATGAATCCGATAGTGGTGAATCAAGATTTAGAAATATGTATAAAGAGGCTGAAAAATTATATACATATTTAATAAATGTTTACGCAAAGTATTTAGGAAAAACATATGTTAATTTAACAATAAAAAAACTAGAGTTAATAATTAATGAATATAAAGAAAAATTATATTTAATAAACGAAAAAAAGCAAAGAGAAATATTTATGCGAATGTTTGGAGTTGGAACGAAAGAAGATCGTGAAAAGAAAGGTAAAGGGAGATAATTTCTCCTATCAGTATAGGTGAGATAATGAAAGTAAAATATACATTATTACATAAAGATAAAAATACCAAAGCAAGGTATGGTACATTAGAAACAAACTATGGCACTTACGAAACACCAATGTTTATGCCAGTAGGAACGCAAGCCACAGTTAAAACATTGGATCCGGAAGAATTAAAGGAAATAGGAGCAGCAGTAATACTTTCTAATACATACCATTTATGGCTAAGACCAGGAGCAGATATTGTTAATAAGGCTGGTGGATTACATAAGTTTATGAATTATAATGGACCAATACTTACAGATTGCGGAGGTTTTCAAGTATTTAGTTTAGCTAAACCTAAAGATATAAGCGAAGAAGGTGTAACATTCAAAAGCCATCTAAATGGAGAAAAATTATTTTTGACACCAGAAATAAGTATTGAGGTACAAAATAAACTAGATAGTGATATAGCCATGAGTTTTGATGAATGCCCACCATATCCAGTAACATATGATTATATGAAAAACTCAGTAGAAAGAACACTTAGATGGGCCAAAAGAGGAAAAGCTGTTTTCAATAATCCCAATCAGAGTTTATTCGGTATTGTTCAAGGTGGTGAATTTGAAGACTTAAGAGAATGGTCTTGCAAAGAAACAGTAAAACTTGATTTTGACGGATATTCAATTGGTGGTACATCAGTAGGTGAAGATAAACCAACTATGTATAAAATGATTGAATATGGTATTAAGTATTTACCTGAAGACAAACCAAGATATTTAATGGGAGTAGGAGAACCAACCGATCTATTTGAAGGAGTAGAAAGAGGAGTAGATATGTTTGACTGCGTTCTTCCTACAAGACTTGCTAGACATGGTCATGCATTTACTAGACACGGAAAAATAAATTTGCGAAACGCTAAATATAAAGAAGACTTTACTCCAGTAGATGAAAGCTGTGATTGTAAGTGCTGCAAAAACTATACTAAAGCATATATAAGACATTTACTCGTAGCCAATGAAACTCTAGGACAAAGACTTTTATCAATTCATAATCTAAGATTTTTAATTAAGATTATGGAAGATATAAGAGCCTCTATTAAAGAAGATAGATTCTTAGATTTTAAAGAAGAATTTTATAAGAACTATAAATAAAGATATTTACATTCTACTAAATTTATTATATAATTTAGTAGTAATGCTTGTGTGGCGGAATTGGTAGACGCACTGGACTCAAAATCCAGCGGTATAAAAGCCATGTGGGTCCGAGTCCCACCACAAGCACCAGATTAATAATAAACTCAAACTTTTCATTTTGATAGTTTGAGTTTTAATATACTTTGAAATATGATAAAATAGTTATAGAAAAAATGATTTTAAAATTATGTCAGGAGGTTTTAATGAAACAAGAAATAATAAAATCAGAATTAGAAGTTAATGATAATAAAATTAAAGTAATAACTATAGATAATAAAGAATTTATATCCCTAACAGATTTAGCAAGATATGCAAATTCAGAGGAAACCAAAATACCGATACAAACATGGATGAGAAATAAAGATGTTATTGCTTATCTAGGTTTATGGGAAAAATTAAATAATGAAAATTTTAAAGGCCTCGAATTTACGACCTTTGAAAATTTAGCTGGAAAAAATAGTTTTTATATGTCACCACAAAAATGGATTAAAGAAACTAATGCGATTGGTATTATTTCAAAATCTGGAAATAACGGTGATACATACGCAAGAAGTGATATTGCATTGGAATTTGCTAGTTGGTTATCTCCAGAATTTAAATTATATGTTATACAGGAATTTGAAAGACTAAAAAGAAATGAATCTTATCAGTATAAAATGGATTGGACTGCAAATAGAATGTTAGCTAAAACTAATTATAGAATTCATACTGATTCAATAAAACAAAATATTGTTCCAAAAATAACTGAAAATCAAAAGAAATATATTTATGCAGAAGAAGCAGATGTATTAAATGTTGCTTTGTTTGGAATGACCGCTAAAGAATGGAAAGAAAATAATCCAAATTTAAGAGGAAACATTAGAGATTATACAGATTTAAAACACTTATTAATATTGTGTAATTTAGAAAATACAAATGAAGAATTAATTAATGATAACATTCCTCAAAAAGAAAGATTAATTAAATTGGTGTTAGTATAGATATATAAATGATTTTGAAATAGAATTTTAATACAATGTATTGTAATTATATAAATTGTGTAGTATTATAAGTAATACAAGAAGAGGAGGTTTATTATGTTAAAGATTTATAGAGCATTTGCAGAAGGAGAACAAATAAAAATACAGGACCATATAAAATTTACTTATGGACAGTTTGATACCGGATTATATGGATTTGGGCAAGTGAAAACAGGTAATTGTAGTTGTACTAAGGCCAACTATGAATTGCAAGCATTAAAACATTATAAAAACTATTTACAAAGTATTAAAAAAATTGATGGTTATGTAGAAAATTTTGCAATATTTAATCCATATAGTTATCAAATGCTTGAGGATAAATATAAAGATATTTCTAAAGACTTTCATACATATGAACAATATGGATTAAATGAAGAAGGTATTTTATTATTTACTGATTGGGTTCGTTTAGAGTATCCTTTGGATGATTCAGTACAAAGAATTTTTGGCAGACATCCTGAAAATGGTATGTATTTAATTATGCCAAATGCTTCATTTGATATGATTATTAGAGCATTTTCTAAAGATGTTAAAGAAAGTTATGAAGTCTTGCAAAGTCAATCTTTAGGAAAAAGGTTAGTATTACAAAAAATGGATAGAAAGATATAATTCAAATTTATTTGAAGCAGTAGACAAATTTAATAATGTATGTTATTACAGTCTTACATTTTTTGGAGGTGAAATAAAATGAAACATGGTTATGAAGGCGCAGAAGCAGGAGAATTAATTCAAAATTATAAAACTTCTAACGATAAAATAATTATTACATTTTTAGATGGTACCAATTACGAAATGCCTTTAACAGAAGAAAATGAAGCTAATTTATTGAATCAAATGCTTGAACAAGCAGAAGAAAGAAAAGAATTATCAATATATGATTTAAACCAAAAGAGAACAAAAGCACTTATTTGGACTATAACACAAGTTGGGTGTACTGCATTAAATATATTAGGAGCTTCTATTGCTGATTCAAAAGGTATGAGAGTTTTTGCTAGCATTGTAAGTGGTATTACGGCTTTGAACGTTGTAATGAATGGGTTAGATTATAGATTTAAAAACGATGAAATTAAAGAATTAGAAAAATATGATATATATTTACAAATAAGAACAAGATTAGAAAATGCAGATGATTCTAATTTATTTAATGGAATCAGAAAAAGAAAACAAGAAACACCATTAAATATAAACACTTTAGATAATTATTCTCTAAACGATATAAAAAAAATCAGAGACAACTTAAAGAGACAACTTAAAAAGAAGTGAAAAATATTCATCTTATTTTTCTAAAGATGATAATAATCCAACATTAACTAAAAAAATTGGCAAGTAACTATTGCTAGTTTTTTATTTTTTTTGTATAACATTTATAGAGAGTGATTATAATATCAATTATCTTTATGCGAAAGAGTTGTAAACCACTTAGGTATTCACACCATTTTAATATATTTTTAATTATATAAATTATAATATTTAATATTATATAATATGAATGATATAAAAGATAGAATGGATAAGCTTGAGGATATTAAGATAGAAAACTTTGTATGGATTATTTACATTGTTATAATATTTCTTAGTTGGCACGCTAATAGTAAGGAAAAGAAGTATCTATTATATAATGATGAGCAAAGTAAAAGAGAATATCAAAATTTACTTATACTTATTTTTTCTATATTAGTAATAGTATATTATTATTTTGCTAAAGATAGTTATGATGATTATATTAAATTAAAAAATGAAGATGATGATAGAAAAAAGAATTTACACCTAGCTTCATTTATTGGTTCTTTTTTAGTATTAATAAGTGGTGTAATATTCTTATCTATAGCTATAATGGATAAGAATATTGATGTTGAACTAGCTTTTAGCTAGATATATATTTATGACTTATATATAATAGATATGTAGGTATATTATTTTAGGGCAATATCATTGGTTCAAATAAACACTAATAAGACTTAAAATAAGGTATAAAGTGAACATAAAGAAATAAAAGAATGCAAAAAGTAATGACAAAAAGAAAAAAATGTAGTAAAATTAATTTAGGTGATAGATATGCATTCTTATGTAGTAGAATATTTAAATGAAAATGAATTTAAAAAGAAAGAAAAATCATTAAAAAAATATAATATGATTGCTTTTAAGAAATTAATATTTGATTGTGTACCAGCATTAAGAGATGGAACCTTTCCAGGTGAAGTAGTATCTAGAAATAGTACTGAAAATTTTGTTAAGTATGAATATAAACTTCCTACTGATCATTTATTTTCTAAAGTACATGGTGATATTAAACTTCATTATACTGTTTATGAAGCACAAAAGTTAGTTATGCTAAATGATTTATCTCCGGATATATTAAGTGAAGGTCATCAGAAAGAATTAACTGCTTATAAGGGTGTAATGGTATCTAAGTCTCATGCTGAGAGAGATATGTTTAAGATTAATTTATTAAATAGTATGAATAAGAATGGTTTCTTAAATAGTAAGATTTTAATAGGAGTAGGTATAGTTCTTACTATTTTACTAGGAGTAATTATATATCTTATAGTTAAATAAAGAGTTTGAAAGATAACTCTTTTTATTATATTCACTCCAAGCCAGTAGTCTTAGAGTGTTCATTTAAGCCTTATAATAAAAGTCTTAAATGAATATGCTATACGCATCTATTATATATAAGAGGTGTATAGGGACATAGGTAATACATAATATAAGTATAGAATATGAATATATTTAGAAAAAAATAACATACTATATATTAGATACATATAAAATATATATAAACAATATATAAACTATATATAAAATGACTTGACTTTATATATATTATGTGTTAATATTTATTTATGAAAGAGGTGAGAAAATGGAAAATTTAACTACAGCGATTAGTGTACAAATAGATAGCAAAGATAAAGAACTTGCTAGTAATATTCTAAAAAAGTTAGGTCTAAATATGAGTACTTATGTTAATATGGCTATAAAGCAATTAATTAATAAAGATGGTGTACCATTTGAAGTTGTAAATCCAAAACCTAGTAGAGAATTATTAAAAGCATTAAAAGAGGGCGAAGATATATTACAAGAAATAAATAATGGAAAGAGAAAAGGCTATAATAATATGGAAGATCTTATTAAATCCTTGAATGAGGAATAGTATATTAAGTATACAGTTGATTACACTAGTGGGTTTAAAAAACAACATAAAAAAATGTTAAAGCAAGGTAAGGATTTGTCCAAATTATATAATGTAATAGAAAAAATTGCTAATGGTGAAGAACTCGATGCAAAATATCAAAACCATAGACTTAATGATAACAAAATGTATAGAGATTGTGAAGAATGCCATATTACTCCTGATTGGTTATTAATATATAAAGTGCATGATAACAATTTAATCTTACTACTTTTTGCTACAGGTAGTCATAGTGATTTATTCAAATAAAAATAACTATTAAGAACTGTTCTTAATAGTCTTTTATATTTCACGCATATTTTCTGAATTCTTATAAGGATCCTTTGGATCAATATAATCTACAAACAAAATACCATTTAAATGATCTAGTTCATGTTGGAATGCAATAGCCAAATCCTCACGAACTCTATATTTTATTAAATTTCCTTCTAGATCATAACCTTCAACAGTAATTCTAGCATGTCTTGGTACAATACCATCTACTTCTCTATTAACACTTAAACATCCTTCACCCTCACCAGCATAGATAAGTTCTTCAGAATATGAAATTACTTTCGGATTGATTAGTACATAGTCTTCAAATTTACCATCACTTACTTCGTAGCAGACTACGAAGAATCTTTTATTAATACCAAGTTGAGGAGCTGCTAATCCCATACCAGGTCTAAGATTATATTTCTTAGAATATTTCTCTATTTGTGAATACCTTAAATGCTTTAACATCTCTGGTATAATACTTTTATACTCTTCACATAAAGGAAATTCTACTTCAGTATTTTTTGCTCTGACTCTTGGATCTTTTTCATCTAAAATATCTTTTGTTCTTAGCATAAACTACCATTCCTTTCTTTTCGCTATATATTTTACCATAAAAAAAGAAAAAAGGGAAGTATTTTCCCTTAACTTAATTAAGCAGTTACTCTTGTACCAATTATAATAACTAATAAGATAAATAATACTAGTACAATAGCGGCACTATTTCCATAACCATAGTTACCATATCCATAACCGCCATATCCGTATGAAGGGTATGCATAACTTTGAGTACCTCCGCATCCACATCCACTAGTGCCATATCCTCCAGAATATCCACCGTAATAATACATATATATACCTCCTTTACGATATCTAATATATTGTACTCTTAAAGTTATTTTTTGACATTATGAATACCTAATTATTGTATTATTTTAGTTATTTATTCCATAATAATACTGGTGATATAATGAAAAAAATTAGTATATGGACTGATGGTATAAAAGATGTAAGAATGGATAGTTTAAAAGAAAATATAGAGTGTGATATTCTTGTAATAGGAGGAGGTATCGCAGGTTTATCCACAGTATATAATTTAAAAGATAGCGGTAAAAGAATAGTTCTAATAGATAAAAATAAATGTGGTATGGGAGCTACTTCTTGTAATACTGGTAAACTAACCTTTATGCAAGATTTAATATATCACGATATAGAAAGTAATTATAATGAAAAAGTAGCAAGATTATATTTAAATAGTCAGAAGGAGGCTATTAATATAATTACTAGTATTATCAAAAAAGAAAAGATAGACTGTGATTTAACTAAAACTAATGCTTATGTCTTTTCTAATGATGAAGATAAATATAAGAACTTTGATAAAGAAATAGAGTTTTATAAAAAGAATAATATTAAGTATAAAGTATTATCTTCATTACCACTTAATTATCCCTCAAAGATGGTATTAGAAACTTATGATAGTTATGTTTTTAATCCATATAAATATTTGATTGGTATAAAAAGATTATTAAAAGATAAAATAAGTATTTATGAAAACACTAGGGCTATTGGGTTAGATAAGAAGAGTGATTATTATCTATGTACTACGAGTGATAACTATGAGATAAAATCTAAGGTAGTAGTAGTAGCTTCTCATTATCCTTTCTTTATAGTACCTTACTTTACACCATTTAAGACAAGGGTAGAAAAGTTCTATATTGGAGCTTCTTTTAGTAATGATAACAAGAATATACAAATAATATCTAATGATAAACCAGGTATATCACTAAGGTATTATAAAAAGAATAATAATAATTATTTATTATATGGTAGAAGAAGTCACTCTAGTAGTAGTAATTTAGATATTAAAGATGATTATAATGAATTAAATAGTGAATATAAGAAGTATTTTGATAAAGATATAAAATACTTTTATCATACTCATGATATTATGACTTATGATAATATACCTTTTATTGGTAAGATAGATAATAATTTATATATAATGACAGGATTTAATAAATGGGGGAATACCAATGGTGTAATCGGAGGTAAATTAATTAGTGATTTAATAGAAGGTAAGCATAATGACTATGAAAAGATATTTACTCCAAGAAGAAGTATGTCTAAAGATAAGATAAAGAATCTATTGGTATTTAATACTTCTGTTATATCTAGATATATTATGAATAAGATTAATCCTCATATGAAGTATTATAATGATAATGTAGAAATTAAATTTATAGAGGGTAAAAGATGTGGAATATATACTGATGATAAAGGTAATAAACATATTGTATCTAATGTATGTCCTCATATGAAATGCAATCTAATATTTAATTATATTGATAAGACTTGGGATTGTCCATGTCATGCCTCTAGATTTGATATAGATGGTAATATTATATATGGACCCGCAGTATATGACATTAAAATTAAATAATTTATTCTATTAAGTTCACTCTATAGCCTCAGGTCTACAGAGTGTTCTTTTTAGCCTAGGTCTAAAAAGAATATATCATCCATATCTATTATATATAAGAGAGGGTATATACATAAAAATTATTTAATAATTATATTGCAAATAAAATAATACTATGATATTATGAATATATAAGATAGTGTAAAGGAGCGTGAATGAAATATGAAATCAAATAATAGATGGTTTATTGTCTTAACAGTAATTATAATAGGTTTAATAGGCTGCAATGTATATTTAGTTTTACAAAACAAGAATATTCATACTAATAAAGAAGATAATGATGTCAGTGAAAAGCCTATTAGTAATAGTAGCGATAATGAAGAAGAAAAGAAAGAAAAATATTATGACTGCTCGTTTACTAGAACTTATAGAGTAGTAGATTTACTTGATAGCTATGTAGCAGAAGTACCCGAAGAATCATATGTTGTTTTAGATGCATTTCAAGATCATGGTGCCTTTACCCATAGAATTAGTAGTGAGTTAAAGAAAAAATTAGAGGTAAATAAGTATTATGAGTTTACTTATACATTAAAAGGTATAGGAATAGTAAATGATATAGAGGATGTAAGAAACCATATTAGTTCTTCAAATTCTATAAAAAGTGATAATAGCTTAAAAGTACTATTAGAAATTAAAGAAACTGATAAAGAGGGACTTGGACAACTACAAGAAAAAGTATGTGAAGGTAAATAACATAAAAGTATAAATAAGTATTAATATTTTAAATTATAAAGCATAGTTTTTACTAGGTGATATGTAATGAAAAAAATATTAATACTTTTATTTTTATTTCTTTTAGTACCAGTAGTAAGAGCACAAGAAGAGGATTTGGCTCCTAATGCTAAGAGTGCTATAATGATTGAAGCTTCTACGGGAGAGATATTATTTCAAAAGAATAAAGATGAGAAAATGGCTCCAGCATCCATGACAAAGATGATGAGTATGCTTCTTATTATGGAAGAAATAGAAAAGGGTAATTTAAAATGGGATGAGATGATTACAGCTTCAGAAAAGGCCGCTAGTATGGGAGGTAGTCAAATCTTTTTAAAAGTTGGCGAAAAGATGAGCGTTACCGATATGCTAAAAGGAATATCAATTGCTTCAGGTAATGATGCTACAGTAGCAATGGCTGAGCGTATTTCTGGAAGTGAAGAAGCCTTTGTTAAGAAAATGAATGATAGAGCCAAAGAACTAGGATTAAAAAATACCAATTTTGTTAATACTACTGGGTTAACTGCTGATAACCATTATTCAAGTGCTAATGACATGGTACTAATAGCTAGAGAGTTAGTTAAACATGAAAAAATATTAGAGTTCACAGGTACTTATGAAGATTATTTAAGAAAAGATACCAAGAGCCCTTTTTGGCTTGTTAATACTAATCGTCTAGTAAGATTCTATTCTGGAGTAGATGGACTTAAGACAGGGTTTACCAGCGAAGCAGGTTACTGCTTAACAAGTACTGCTAAAAGAGATAATATGCGATTAATAACCGTAGTTATGAATGAACCAGATATTAGTAAGAGAAGTGCAGATACCAGTAAAATGTTAGACTATGGTTTCAATATGTATATGGTAAGAAATATTATAGATGATAGCAGTATTATAGATAAAGTAAAAGTAGAACTTGGTAAAAAAACAGAAGTAGAAATTATTGCTAATGATAAGATAACAGTCTTAAGTAAGAAAAGTGAAGAAAAAAGAAATATTACTTATAAAGCAAACATTGATAAGATAGTAGCTCCAGTTAAAAAAGGAGATAAGGTTGGTACTATTGATATAATTGAAGATAATAAAGTAATTGGTACAGTAGAGGCTACTGTAAAAGAAGCTGTTGAAAAGGCTAATATATTTGTTATATTTTATAGAAACTTAAAAAATACTTTCAGAGGCAATATTTTACTTCACTAAGATATATTTGACTTTAACCCCTTTTTATGGTAGAATATTCTAGCATTAAAAAAGGAGGAATACTAATGATAAAGAGTAACTTTTTCGAAATAAAATATCCTAGTTTTTGTGTAGAATTAACACTAAAAAATGATGATATTTTGTTATTTACGCTATACTACTCACAAGAGCATGGCTTTTGTCTTCTAGCAGAAGATGAGCCTTGTGAAGATTTTACTAATCCTGAAGAATTAATATCAAATATAAGTAAAGATTCTTTAATTAGAGAATTAGTTATTTACGAAAAAAGTGTAAATGCACTAGATGCTAATGGTCATGATAAAGTTTTACCAATTACAGTAAAAGAAGTAAAAATATACGATAATAATAGAGCTAATGGATTTACCATTGCTGGTAATTTAGTTAAATATAATCAGTTTATTGCAGAAAAATATGGATTGAATCCTGAACTTGCATATGATTATATAAAACCAAATATTAAATCTAGATGTTTAAAATAATCTTACAGGAGACATAATCAATGATAAAAACTATTTATTTAAGTAGTATTAATTATGAAGTATTAGAGTTTTCGTTAAACTTACTAACAAATATTTATAAAACTAATAAAGAAGTTAATGGAATATATGTTAATTATATTTATAGAGACAATTTATCTGTAGCAAGAATGATATTAATTAGTAATAAATCATTACCTATAGAAATATTATCTAAGTTTAACAAGTTATCTACAGAGTTATATAATAGTATGGGTATAAAAATTGAAGTATATAATTCACTAAGTGACAATTACAGCGACGATATTTTATTACGTAGAAGATGGGAAGCAGCTTGTGATTTAATAAATGGTGATATTCTATATGATAAAACAGGTATTTATAAAGAATTAAAAGAAAATTTATTAAGTACCAAAAAAGAATTTTTGCCTTCATATATACACACTTTAAAAATAAATAAAAAATAATTGATTTTATCATTATAATCTACTATAATATATATAGGAGGTTAATCTTATGGAAAAAATAAGTATTGAGAATAATAGGGAAACATTGAAAGTATTATTGCAAGAATAGTAGCAGAATATGCAAAAAACGACAAAGTACATGCAATATATATGAATAGCTTTCAAAAATGGAAAGAAGGACAAAACAAGGAGCCAATTATTGAGATCGCTTTAGTGTATGATAAGCCTTTATCAAAAAAAGAAATAATTAATTTTGATAAACAAATAAAAGAAATATATGATGAAACAGGTATTATTATTAATATTGGCGGTAGACTAACTGCCTACTATAATTACTATCTTTTAGATATGAAAGACAAATTAGCCGCCCAAGAGTTACAAAATGGTTACTTATTATATGACAAAACTGGTAGTTTTAGTGAATTAAAAAATTATTTAATTTATAGAAATACAGAAGTTTTATTACCTAATTATTTAAATGCTATTGAATTTGAACCGCCATTAAGATTAAAAAAAATAAAACAAAACAGTAAATAATAATAGATATAAGAAATAAACTTTCTTATATCTTTCTATTTGATACTATAACAGAAAAAGGTGTAATATGAAAGAGTTAGAAGAATATGCTATGATTAATAAAATACCAATTATGCAAAAAGATGGTATTTTATATTTATGTAATTATATAAAAGAAAATAATATTAAAAGTATATTAGAGATAGGTAGTGCTATTGGCTATTCTAGCATTATGATGGCTAATGTAAATAATGATATTATGGTAACTACAATTGAAAGAGATATAGATAGATATAATATAGCGGTAGATAATATTAAGAAATATAATAAAGATAAGCAAATAAATATAATATATGGTGATGCTACAGAAGTAGATATTACTGGTAAATATGATTTAATATTTATTGATGCTGCAAAGGGTAAAAATACTTTCTTTTTTAATAAGTTTAAAGATAATTTAAATGATAATGGTACTATTATTACTGATAATTTATCTTTTCACGGCCTTGTTGAAGATGAATCTTTAGTTAAGACTAAGAATCAAAGAGGTATAGTTAATAAAATAAAAGACTATATTAATTTTTTAGATAATAATACTGAGTTTACTACTACTTATGTTCCAGTAGGAGATAAGATAGCAATCTCAAAAAGGAAGGTTAATAATGAGTAAGTTAATAATAATTCCAAATAAAAAAGAAGATATTAATATTATTTTAAATAAAGATATAAAGGGTATCATACTAGGTGTAAAAGATTTATCTATATATGAATTATCTCTTGATATAGATGATATTATAGAGGTGGCTAGTACTACTGACAAAAAAGTTTATGTAGCCATTAATAAAATGATACATAATAGTGATTTAGAATTAGTAAAAGAAGTATTATCTAAAATTAACAATAGTAAAGTATCTGGTATTCTTTTTTATGATTTAGGAGTATTTAATTTAATTAAGAAATTAGACATAGATAAAGAGTTAATACTTAGTCAGGAACATTTAAATGCTAATACTAAGAGTAATTTATTCTATTATAATAAAGGTATTAAATCTAGTTATATAACTTCTGATATAACATTTAATGAAATAAAAAAGATAAAAGAAAATACTAAGATGAATATCTATTATACAGTATATGGGTATTTACCTATATTTTATTCAAGAAGATTACTACTTACCAATTATTTTAAATATATAGATAAAAAAATGCAGGATAATAGATATTATATATTTAATAATGATTTAAGATATATGGTTATAGAACATAGTTATGGTACCATTATTTATTCTCCCTTAGTTAATTTATTAAGTAAGAAAGAAGAACTTGATATATTAAATAATTTAGTTATTGATTTATCTTATACTGATAATTATGATATTATAAATAAATATATTAATAATGATAAAGAAGATGGTTATATAGGCTTTTATGATACTAAAACAATATATAGGTTAAAAGGTGATAAAAATGAGTAGGATAGAGTTACTGGCTCCGGCGGGTAGTTTAGAAAAGTTAAAGTTTGCTTTTGCTTATGGAGCAGATGCCTGCTATATTGGAGGAAGAAATTATTCACTAAGAGCTAATGCCACTAATTTTAGTTTAGATGAAATTAAAGAGGCTTGCGATTATGCTCATAGTATTAATAAAAAAGTTTATGTTACTATAAATATAGTATTTCATGATGAAGATATTGAAGGTATTATAGAATACTTAAAGAAACTTAGTGAATATAAAGTAGATGCTATTATAGTTAGTGATCCTTTAATTATTGTTGTAGTAAATGATAATAATATCAATTTAAAGATTCATATATCTACGCAGGCCTCTACTTTAAACTACGAAGCAGTAGACTTTTGGAAATCACTTGGAGTAGAAAGAGTAGTTTTAGCTAGAGAACTATCAAAAAGTGAAATAAAAGAAATAATAGATAGAACAGGAGTAGAAGTAGAAACTTTTGTTCATGGAGCTATGTGTTCTTCATATTCTGGTAGATGTGTACTATCTAATTATTTTACTAATAGAGATGCTAATAGAGGTGGATGTGCTCAAATATGTAGATGGGAAAGTGACTTATATGATAAAGATATGAATAAAATAGAAAGTCCTACTAAATTTACTGCCTCATCTAAAGATTTAATGATGGCTACTAGAATAAAAGAAATGATTGAACTAGGTATTACTTCTCTTAAAGTAGAAGGAAGAATGCGTAGTAATTATTATGTAGCTACAGTTATTAATACTTATAGAGGTATTATAGATGACTACTATAACAATAAACTATCTGACGAAAGACTAGAACATTATATTAGAATATTAAATAGAGTGGCTAATAGAGAGGCTACAGTTCAGTTCTGGGATAAATTACCTAGTGTTAATGAACAATACTATTTAGGAAGAAATGAAGTATCCAATCAAGATTTCTTAGGCATAGTAACAGAATATGACGAAGAAAATAAAATAGTTACTATTACTGAGAGAAACTATTTTAAAACAGGAGATGTAGTAGAGGTATTTGGACCTAATATAGAAACATTTAGTTTTATTGTTCCTGATATATACGATAATGATGGTAATAAAGTAAATGTAGGAAGACATCCTGAAGAGATACTAAGATTTAAACTAGATAAAAAAGTATATAAAGATGATATGATAAGAATAAAAATAGACTAATTATTAAAAAGTATATAGGTAATTAGTAATGGCTTATATATAATTGATATATTTATTTTAGGGCAATATTATTGGCTCAAATAAACACTAATAAGACTTGAGACAAGGCTTATAGTGAAAAAATAAGAAATATTTAAAAGAAAATGAATATAATATTAAAAGTAAAAATATGCTTGACAAAAGTACTAAAGTTTAGTACAATTTTGAATTGTAAAAAAGAAAATTAATTTGAGGTGATAAAAATGAAAGATAATAAAGTATATTTAACAGATGAAGGTTTTCTTGAATTAGAAGAAGAATTAAATGAACTTAAAAATGTAAAGAGACCTGAAGTAATTAAAGCATTAAAGGAAGCTAGAGCCCTTGGAGATTTATCTGAGAATGCCGACTATGACGCTGCTAGAGCAGAACAAGCCCAAGTAGAAGGAAGGATCCAAGAATTAGAAAAAATTATGGAGAATGCTCATATAATCAAAAAAGTAAGTACTGATAAAGTATCACTTGGTACTACAGTAAAAATTAAATATGTAGATGACGATGATATCGAAGAATATAGAATAGTAGGTTCTAAAGAAGCAGATCCTTCTAATAACAAGATATCTAATGAAAGTCCTATAGCTATGGCTATTATGAATGCTAAAGCAGGAGAAATAAGAAAAGTTGCATCTCCTAATGGAGAATATGAAGTAGAAATAGTTGAAATTTGTTAGGGAGGTAAATAAAATGAAAAAAATAGTAAACTATAAAGTAAGCGGAGAAGAATGGACTAAGGCTAAAGATGAAGCATTTGCTAAGATAGTAAAGAAAGCAAAAGTAGATGGTTTTAGACAAGGTAAAGTACCTAGAAGTGTATTTGAAAAGAAATATGGTACAGGAGATATTATTAGCGAAGCCATGGAAAAAATAGTAGATGCTAAATATGGTGAAACTGTTGTTAAAGAAAAATTAATACCAGTAGTAGAACCTAAATTAGAAATAGAAAAAGCTAATGATGATGAATTAGAATTTAAGATTACTTTTATTCTTGATCCAGAAGTTAAATTGGGAGAATATAAGGGATTAAAAGTAAAGAAAGAAAAAGTAAAAGTAACTAAAGAAGAAGTTGAACATGAAGTTGGACATATTCTTGATAGATATGCTGAACTTGTAAGTAAAGATGGAGCAGTCGAAGAAGGCGATACCGCTATTATAGATTTTAAAGGATTTAAAGATAATGAAGCATTTGATGGTGGATCTGCTGAAGGATACACTTTAGAAATTGGCAGTCATTCATTTATTCCTGGATTTGAAGAAGGAGTAGTTGGAATGAAGAAAGAAGAAAATAAAGATATTGAACTTTCTTTTCCAGAAGACTATATGGCTAAAGATTTAGCAGGACAAAAAGTAGTATTTAATGTTACAGTTCATGATATTAAGAAGAGAGTTATACCTGAATTAGATGAAGAATTCTTTAAAGATTTAGATATGGAAGGTGTAACTAACAAAGAAGAACTAAATAAAGTAGTTGAAGAAGAAATCAAAGCACAAAAAGAACACGATGCTGAAAATAAATATATTGATGATTTACTTGAAGCTGCTAGTAAGAATATGACTATTGATTTAGATAAAGAAATAGTAGATGCTGAAGTAGAAAGAATGTACAAAGAGTTTACTAATAGATTAAAGATGCAAGGCATTGATGAAGAATTATACTTCGCATATGCTAAGGTGACTAAAGAAAAAGTAAAAGAAGATATGAGAAAAGAAGCTGAAACTAGAGTTAAGTATCGTTATTTACTTGAAGCTATTGTTAAAGCAGAAAAGATTGAAATATCTGAAAAAGACGCTAAAGCTGAATTAAAGAAAATGGCTGATGAGTATAAAATGACTGAAGAAGATTTATTAAAAGAATTTAATAACTCATTAGAAGTTTTAAAATATGACTTAGCCATGAGAAAAGCTATTGAAGTATTAAAAGAAAATAACTAGGAGATAATATGACTATATTTAGAGCGATTATATTAGGAATTATTCAGGGGATTGCGGAATTCTTACCTATATCATCATCTGCTCATTTAATCATCTTTCCTTATCTATTTGGATGGGAAGAATCAGGACTTGCTTTTGATGTAGCTCTTCACTTTGGTACTATGATGGCTGTACTAGTATTATTCTTTAAAGACTGGTGGAATTTATTTGTCGGAGCTATCAAAGATGTTCGCACTAAAAAGAAAAGTACTAATGGTAAGATGTTCTGGTATTTAGTGGTAGCCACCATTCCGGCTGCTATTGCAGGATTCCTACTTGATGATGTTATTGAAAATGTTATAAGAGGTAAAATATGGATAATTGCCACTTGTCTTGCCGTAATGGGCTTACTTATTTTTATCGGTGATAAATGGGCTAGTCGTCATTACAAGAAAGAAACTAAGTTTGAAGATATAACTTTAAAACAAGCTATAATAGTAGGTATATCACAAGCATTTGCAGTTATACCAGGCTTTTCAAGAAGTGGAACTACTATTTTAGCAGGAAGACTTCAAGGTATATCAAAAGAAGCTATTACTAAGTTTACTTTTCTATTGTCGGTACCAGTAATATGTGGTGCTACAGTATTAAAAGTAACTGATTTAGCATTAACTAAAGAAGTAATTATAGGTATTATAGTATCTTTTGCTACAGGTGTACTTGCAATTAAGTTCTTACTTAATTATATTAAGAAACATGACTTTTCAGTATTTGCTTTTTATAGAGTATTACTTGGTATAGTAGTATTAGTAAAATTAATATTCTTTAAATAGAATATTAATTCTCTGCCATAATAGTATAATGGTATTACGAGGCCATGGTAAGGCTTTAATCGGTGTTCAATTCACCGTTATGGCACCAGATTTAAGGATAACTCGAACTTTTCGAGTAGTAATAAATATTAACTAGAAGTACCGTCTAGTTTTTTTTGTTATTATAAGGAGAGCGAGGAGTTTTAATGAAGGAAGTAAAAATATTAGAAGTTGAAAAGGAAGTTTTAAAAAGAATTGATATGATATGTAGATTTGCTTGCTGTAAATATACTATTAAACAAGGAAGTATTATCAATATTAAAGGAAGTAATATTGCTTATGTAAGTCCACATATTATAACAATCAAAGAGAATAATTATTTGATATTTAATGGAAGTGATAAAATTTTTGTAAATGATTATTCTAAATGTATTAAATTAAAAGATATGGAAGTTCATATTAAAAACAATTAAATGTTTTTAAACTAGGCGTACAAAAAGGAAGTGAAATACTTGAGGTTAAAAGTATGGACTTTTTGTGCTTTTAATCTCTTTCAAAAAAATAATAGAAAGAGAGATGAAATTATGAACGATGAAAAGAAAATTGCAGATATTTATATTAGAGTTAGTACACTCGATCAAGCAAGAGAAGGTTTTAGTTTACCTGAACAAAAAGAAAAACTAATTGAATTTTGTAAATCTAAAGGATATGAAATTCACAAAATATATGCTGATGAAGGAATAAGCGCTAAAGACGATAAAAGACCAGCATATCAACAAATGATTAATGATATTAAAAACGGTACAGTTAATGTCATAGTAGCTTTAAAGTTAGATAGATTAACTAGAAGTGTTTTTGATGTAGAAAAACTAATGAAATTGTTAGATATATATGGTTGTGATTTAGATTGTAAAGATGATGATTCTAATACATTAACCTCTAATGGAAGAATGTATATAAGACTAACAACTGCATTTAGTCAAAATGAAATTGAGAGATGTTCAGAAAGAACAAAGTTTGGTATGGTTGGTGCTATTAAAGCAGGACACATTCCAAATAGAACTCCAATAGGATTTAAAAGAATTGATAAAAAATTAGTACCAGATGAATTAACAAAAGATATTATAATTAGAATGTATGATTTGTATTTAGAAGGAAAAAGTTATCAAGGTATTGCTAATATTTATAACAAAGAAGAAGTCTTAGGTAGAACTAATTGGCTAGATTCTACTATTCAAAAGATAATGACTAATGAACTTTATAAAGGGGATTTTGTTCATGGAAAGAGAACTAAACATCCAGAGTATTATAAAAATGTTGTTGAACCAATAGTATCAAAAGAAAAATGGAATGCTTGTCAGTATCAAACACAAAGAAATGCTAGACACTATGAAAGAACTGCTACTTACCTTTTTACTAATAAATTAAAATGTGCAGTATGTGGTAATTTCTTAGGTGGTAAAGCTACTACTAAAAGAAAAAGTGGCAAGAAATATTATTACTATAAATGCGAAAAATGTAAAACTAACTACAAAGAAGATACTATAAGAGATGGTTTGCTACTTCAATTATATGACCTAATAAGAAAAGATAGTTTAATTAATAAGTATTACACACCATTTATAAAACACAAGCAAGAAGATAATACAAAAGACTATAAAAATGAATTAAAGGAATTAGAAAAACAAGAAGAAAGAATTAAATGTGCTTACTTAAATGGCATTGTTAAAATGAATGAGTTTGATAACGAATTAAAAAGTATTAGATATAAAATTGATAACATTAATAAAAAGATTAAGGAGATAAAACAATGTGAAAACTTTAACTTCACTACTAATGATTTATTAATTTTAGAAGATACAGAAACTATTGATACTTTTGTTAATCCTGATATATTTTTAACTAATATCCTAAATTTAACTAATGCTTCAAGAGAAAAAATGAAAAGAATAATTGGCACTTATATTGATAATATTGAAGTTAATAAAGTTGGAGATAAAATAGAATTATTAAATATTGAATATAGAAAAAGTTTTCTAACTGATTTAGTAAATTATCATAATAATTATGGTGTACCTTATAACTTTAATATATTTAGTGATGAAAAAGGTTTTAAAATACCAATGAATCACGAAGGTAAAACAAGTTTTGAAGCAAAAGAATATTTTAATAAACTACAAGAAGT